>CAZEMU010000021.1:21989-41030 GCA_964513315.1 uncultured Acidimicrobiaceae bacterium
AGCGGCGCCGTCAACGAGCGGCGCCGTCAACTAGCGGCGCGGGGTGCGGGTGGCGCGTCCGTTCCAGCAGCCTCGGTGCCAGTGCCGGCGCAGGTCGACCGCGTCGGGTGGCACGGCGACGATGTGTCCGACGCCGCGCTCAATGTCACGGTTGCAGCCGGGACAGAGGTAGGTCTTCGTGGCCTGATACGGCTGCACGAAGCTGGTTTCTACGTCGGCCCAGAAGTCGACGGCGGTTCGTTTGACCATGCTTAGGCGGCCGCTTCGGCCTCGCGTGCCTTCTTGGCGGCGATGAACGACATGACTGCCTGTTGCAGGAACACGCCGACGATGACGATCGTGGCCAGCTGTGCGAAGAGTGCCCAGCCGCTGCTGCCGCGTCCGATGACCGAGCCGAGGCTGCCGAGGATCGCCAGCAACGACACCGCAGCAGCGGCGTGCATGAGATGGTGATTGAGTTCGGGCTTGGCTCGGGCGACGACACCGATCGCGACAAAGACGATGCCGATGAAGGCCGGAATCAGCGAGGTGACGCTGCCGGAGTCCGACAGGACCGTGACCACGATGCCCAAGATGATGAGTGCTGCGCCGGTGATGAGTGCTTTGGTTCCCACAAGGCCCGATCGTACGCCGAAGAGGTGGTCACGCGGCGAGTCGACCGACGCCAGTTCGGAGCGCTAGCCAGCGGCGGCCAGTCGTGCGCCGATCGTCCGAGCTTCGGACTGCACCTGGTGGCGATCGACGGTGGTGATCTCGCGGTCGGCGACGACCTGACGGCCAGCCACCCACACGTCGGTCACGTGGCGAGCTCCGCCCGCCCAGACGACGTGGCTGATCAGGTCGGCGTCGAGGCCGGGCATGAACGACGGGTGGTCGAGGTCGAGGCGGACGATGTCAGCCCACGCTCCGGCGCGTAACGCGCCGACGTCGTCGAGGCCGATTGCCGACGCTCCAGCCGACGTGGCCAGCTCGAAAGCTCGCGCTGTCGACAGTGCGGTCGGGTCGTGCGAGGTTCCTCGGGCCAGCAGCGGGGCGAGCCGCAGCTCTTCCCAGAGGTCGAGGTCGTCATTCGAGGCCGCTCCGTCGGTTCCGAGTGCGATCTGTACTCCTGCGTTGAGGAGGTCGACAATGGGTGCGATGCCGGATCCGAGCTTGAGGTTCGATTGCGGGCAGTGGACGACCGTTGCGTTGGCTTGGCCGAGCAGTGCCTGGTCGGCGGCGTCGAGCCACACACCATGGGCGGCGACGACGCGTCCGTCGAGTGCGCCGACGTCGGCGAGAAGCTGGGTTGCCGAGACGCCGTGCTCGGCCAGCACCTGGTCTCGCTCCGCTTGGGTTTCCTCGAGGTGGATGTGCAGCGTCGCGTCGAGCGCGGCGCAGCGCTCGGCGACCTGGGCGAGCCGCTCTCGACCAAGGTCGTAGACCGAGTGCGGGCCGAGCCCGACCGACAGCCCGCTGTCCGGGTCATGGTGCGAGCCGTGAAAGGCAGCGACGGCATCAAGTCGGCCTTGAAATGCCGCCTCGTCGGGAGCGATGGCAGAGATGATCCCGGCCATCACTTGGCCGCGGGCGCCGGTGCGGCGAATCGCCTCGGCGACCGATTCTTCGAACAGGTACATCTCGATGCTGGTCGTGACACCAGCCAGCAGCATCTCGATCGAGGCCAGCGTCTGTCCGACCACGACGTCGTCGGGTGTCATCTGTCCTTCTCGGGGCCAGACAGCATCGGTCAACCACTGCTGCAGCGGCAGCCCGTCGCCAGCGGAACGCACCAGCGTCATGGGACCGTGGGCGTGGGCGTTGACCAGGCCGGGCATCAAGAGCCCACCGATGCGGTGCACGTTCGCTGGCTCGGCAGCGGCGCCGCTCGCGTCGATGTCGGACTCGGGTCGCGCGGCGATGATGCGACCGCTGTCATCGATGTCGATCGCGGGGTTGGCCATGAGCTCGGGGCCGTCGCCGGGAACGATGGCGTAGTCGGCCAGCAGTCGAGTGGTCATGAGGTCTCCTCGGTGATGACGGCGCCGAGCAGGCGTTCGAGCGGCGCGACGGCCTGGTCGAGCACGGCCATGATCTCGGGCACGCTGAGGTCGCGTTCGGCCAAGCCAGCGGCGGGGTTCGAGATCACGCCGATCGACGCATAGGGCAGTCCGAGTTCGGCGGCGAGGACAACTTCGGGGCAGCCGGTCATGCCGACGAGATCGCCACCGAGACGGCGCATCATTTCGATCTCGGCCTTGGATTCGAAGCGGGGTCCGTTGGTTGCGCAGTAGGTGCCGCCGTCGATGAGCGCGATGTCGGCTTGGGCTGCGCCTTGGGCGATGCGGGCTCGCAGCGCAGCGTCGTAGGGCTGGGTCACGTCGGTGTGTTGGACCTTGCCCCGCTCGTCGAAGAACGTGGAGGGCCGGCCGCTGGTGAAGTCGATGAAGTCATCGATCGCCACGAAGGAGCCAGGCGTCATCTCGGCCGCAATGCCGCCACTGACTGCGGTAGCAATGATGCCGGTTGCGCCGGCGTTCTGCAGTGCCCAGATGTTCGCCCGGTAGTTGATGAGGTGCGGGGCGACCGAGTGGTCGGGTCCGTGCCGAGGCAGGAACAGGACCGGCGGACCGCCGTTCCAGCGAGCCTCGGTCACGACTGCCTGGCCATAGGGCGTGTCGACGGTGCGGGCATTGGTGTCGGTCAGGCTGTCAAGCGAGTAGAACCCGCTTCCGGTGATCACAGCCAGCATCAGGTTCTGCTCTTTTCTCGAGACCGGGTGGACCGGGTTGGCCGGGCGTGCTTCACGGTGACCGAGAGCAAGTACCACCCGGCGAGCACGGTGCCCTTGACGGTGCCGCTGACCTTGGACTCACCGGCGGCACGGTTCTGCCACGTGACGGGCACTTCGGCAATCTTGGCTTTGGCACGAGCGCTCTTGACCATCATCTCGGTGGGCCAGCCAAAGGTCATCTCGGTCATCGCTAACTCTTCGAGCAGCCCAGTTCGGATCGCTCGATACGGCCCGAGGTCGGTCACTTCGATCCGGTAGAGCAGTCGCATGATGGCGGCGGTCAACCAGTTGCCGAAGCGTTGGTGTGGGCCCATGGCACCGGCGTCGATCGTGCCGAGCACCCGGGACCCAAGGACGAGGTCGGCGTGGTCTTGGGTGATCGGGTCGAGCAAGCGTCCCAGCTCGTCGGGACGAGCGCTTCCGTCACCGTCGACGTAGACGAGGACCGAAGCGCCAAGGCGAGCGGCTTCGGCCGAGCCCGCCGCACACGCATAGCCGTAGCCCTGGCGGGGCTCGTCGATGACGACGGCTCCCGCCGCCGAGGCGACGGCGCCGGTGTCGTCGGTCGAGCCGTTGTCGGCGACGACGACCCACTCGATGCCCTGTGCGAGCAGATCCTCGACCACAGCGGCGATGTTGTCCGACTCGTTGAGCGCCGGGATCACTGCCGCGACGCCGGGGTATGTGATCGACTCCGCGGCGCTCACAGCGAAGCGAGGAAGTCGGCCGTGCGACTCTCGCGAGTGGCGTCTGACGCGTCGAGCGAGGCACGGAGCCGTTCGAGGTCGTCGGGTTCATCGACGTCGTACCACGACGGTGCGAGGGCGACCTCGACGCCGTCGCGTTCCGCGATCACGAGCGTGTCGGCCAGGACTGACGGGGTCGACATCTGCACTTCGCGCACGATCGACGGCCACGGCTGCTTCCAGCCGATCAGGTAGTAACCGCCGTCTTCGGTCGGGCCGAGCACGACGTCGACGTCGGCATCGTCGAGCGCATCGAATGCTCGATCCAGGTGGGCGTCAGGCAGGTCAGGGCTGTCGCTGCCGATGGCCAGCACTTGGGTGAAGCCACGGTCGAGGCATTCAGTCATGACAGCGTCGAGGCGTTCGCCGAGGGTTTCGCCTCGTTGCAGGACTTGCACGGCGCCGGGAGCGACGGTCGAAAAGTAGTCGGCCGATTCGGGCTGGTCGATGGCGATGACGAGGGTGCAGTCGGAGCGATCGTCGACGGCGCAGATCGTGTCAGCCAAGAAGCGTTCGTAGAGCGACGCTGCCTGTTCCATCGTCATGTCGACGGCCAGGCGAGTCTTGGTTGCGCCAGGTGCGGGTCGCTTCGCCATGATGATGACGGCGCGGTCGCCAGCCCCCAGGGGCTCGCCAGCGTCCGTCGTCATGTCAGCAGTATCGCGCCTCGATGCGAAGGCCTCGTTCTCAGCCTGGAGTGCGACCGCTCGGGCGCCCCGGTTGCGGTGCACGGACCAGGTGTGGGCGATCGTCGTTGCGGCGACGGCGAGCAGACCAAGGCCGAACAGCAGGGAGTACAACAGCACGCCCCAGTTGCCGTTCTGGATTGCCAGGTACGCGGCGAAGCCGGCGTAGCCAGCGAGTGCCAGCTCGACGAGCACGATCGGATCGGGGGCGAGTTGGTAGCGCTTGAGCGTCCACGAGGTTGCTGGCTGCGGTGCGTCGACGCCGTACTTTGCGGTGCGTTCGAACGACGGGTTCGGCTTGGTGAAGATCTGCAGGGCGGCCCGGGCGGTGTTGGCCATGAGCCCGGCGCCGAACGTCGAGACAGCGAGGATCGACAGCAGGTCGCCTTGCCAGCGGCGCCCGCCTTGGCGACTGCCGACAAGGAAGAAGATGGTCGGCGCGAGCGAGGCCATGGCGAACCCGTACCCGACACCGAACAGCGTGCTGATGCCCGGGTGGTCACGGCTGGCGAGGACGACGAGCGGGTAGATCAACAGCAGGAGCAAGAGCAGCAGCTGGATCGTGTAGGCGCCCAGGTGGAGCGTCGCCTGGACCCGGGTCATGAGCGGGGTTCCCGATCGCCAGACGCCAGGCAGGAGCTTGGCGGCGCATTCGAGCGAGCCGCGAGCCCAACGATGTTGCTGGCGACGGAAGCCGGTGATCTGGACCGGAACTTCGGCTGGCACGACGATGTCTTCGGCGTAACGGGCACGCCAACCGCGCAGGTGCGCGCGATAGGACAGGTCGAGGTCTTCGGTCAGGGTGTCGGCTTTCCAGCCGCCGGCGTCGACGATTGCATCGCGTCGCCACAGACCGGCCGTGCCGTTGAAGTTGAACCAGTAGCCGGCGAGGCCTCGTCCGGATTGCTCGACCAGGAAGTGGCCGTCGATGGCGAGCGCTTGCAGGCGGGTGAGCCAGGAGTAGTCGCGGTTGACGTGACCCCAGCGCGCCTGGACGAAGGCGATGTCGGGTGCGTCGAAGTAGGTGATGGAGCGGCGCAGGAAGTCGGGTTCAGGAACGAAGTCGGCGTCGAAGATGGCCAGGTACTCGCCGGTGGCCGAATGCATGCCTTCGCCGAGAGCGCCTGCCTTGTAGCCCACGCGGTCGTCGCGCTGCAGGTGCTCGATGTCGATGCCTTGGGCTCGAGCGTCGGCGACGACTTGAGCGATCATCGCCGAGGTCGCATCGGTCGAGTCGTCGAGCACCTGGATCTGTAGCCGGTCGGCCGGCCAGTCGAACGCGCAGGCCGCTTCGATCACACGCCGGCTGACGTACAGCTCGTTGTAGATCGGCAGCTGCACCGTGACCCGGGGTAGCTCCGAGTCGTCGAGCGCAACGCTCCCACCCTCAACCGTGGTCGACCCAAGCTCGGGCGTCCCAAGCTCGGGCGAGTCGGGCGCGCTTGGTCCACGTCGCCAGACCCGGATCGAGAAGGCGATCAGGTTGGCGCCGAACGCGAACAGCACCGCGCACGTGACCAGATAGACCACTGCCGTCGTAATGAGGACGGCATCGTTGAGCACTCGGAGCCTCCGGTTACCAGATCAGTCCGCCGGGCGAATCGCCGCGCGTTGCGGCGATGGCCTGGTCGGCGCCGAGCTTGCGTCCGCCCCAGTCCATGAACACGGTGAAGGCACCGGCCGCCAGCACCACGTAGGTCCAGATCCACTCTTCGCCACCGAAGTAGACAAGGAATAGCGAGACGAAGAAGCCGAGTGCGGCCAGCGATGCGGCTCGGGTGAAGATGCCGAACAGCATGCAGATCGCGATGGCGAGTTCGAAGAAGGTGAGCAGCCAGCCGAAGAACTCGGGGGCGGCGAGCAGGGTGCTGTCGACGATCGATTCGACGAAGCCGAGCGACGAGCCGTTGCCGCCGTCTTCGGCCGAGGTGAACGCCCAGCTGAAGAAGCCGGGGAAGTTCTCGCCGTCGTAGAAGTCCTTGTCGACGTTCTCGAGCCAGGTGAAGAACAGGGTGAGGCCGAGTGCGATGCGCAGCACGGCGGACCCGAGCGTGCCGCGGCTCGCTCGGTTGCCACCAGAGGTTCCGAGTGCGTCGGATAGTGCGTCAGTCATGAGGGTTTTCCTTTGGGGAGGACGGTCCAGTAGGCGCCTGCGGCGGAGACAAGCACCGCGCCGTGCCACATGGCCATCAATAGGTAGGACCAGGGCCACTCCCCGGGCACGTCGAGCAGTCCGACGAGCAGGTTGAGTGACATCGCCAGGCCGACGAGGGCGGCGGGGCGAACGAAGATGCCGAGCAACAGTGCGAGCCCGACGAAGAGTTCGGTGACGAAGAGCAGCCAGGCGAAGAGCGTGAACTGGGGCACCACGACCGAGTCGATGAGGTCGCCGTAGAAGCCAAAGGCGGCGTGTTCGACCATCAGGTCGAGCCAGCCACGGAGCGAGGTGTGGCCGTCGGCTTCGAAGTCGGGCGGCAGCTTCCAGCGCAGCGAGGTGAGCCACATGACGCCGAGCAGGATGCGAGCGAGGGCGAGCGGCCAGGTGGGCGAGGTCGACTGCGGGAACCGCTGGTTGAGTGCGTCGACGATGCGATCGAGCGGAGCCATCACGGGCCGTCCGTCTCGGCGACGCCGAGGAACGCGGCGACCTGGTCGTCGATCGGGTTGGCGAACACGTCGGCGGGGTCGCCGATCTGGCGGATGCGGCCGTCGAGCATGACGGCCAGGTCGTCGGCGACGGCACGGGCTTCGTCGCGGTCGTGGGTGACGAACACCGAGGTGATCGCCCGGTCGCGCTGGACTCGGCAGATCGTCTGTTGCAGGTCGACGCGCAGCTGCGGGTCGATGGAGCTCAGGGGCTCGTCGAGCAGCAGGACCTTGGGTTCGACGACGATGGCTCGGGCGAGCGCGACTCGCTGGCGCTGACCACCCGACAGTTGGTCAGGCCAGCGGTCTCCCATGCCCGGGAGTTGGACCGCTTCGAGCGCGGCGTGCACTCGGGGTGTTCGTTCGGCGGCCGGGACCTTGCGGACCGTCAGGCCGTACTCGACGTTTTCTGCGACCGTTCGAAACGGGAACAGTGCGTGCTCTTGGAAGACCATCGCGGCGTCGCGATCTTCTGGCCGCACGTTGGCCATGGACCGACCGTCGAAGCACACGTCGCCGGCGTTGAGGTCGACGAGCCCGGCGATCATGCGCAGCGCGGTCGTCTTGCCGCAGCCGGAAGGTCCGAGGAGCGCGAGCTGGCGACCGCTGTTGACCCGCATCGATACCTCGATGCGAATCTCGCGATGGGCGACCGTTGCGGCCGCCAGCTCGAGCGTCGTCACGTGTTAGCCCCAGATCTCCATGGCGCCACCGAGTGGCAGGTCGATCACTCGACTCGACTCGGTGATGAACCACTTGTCGTAGAGCTCTTGGTACTCGCCGCTCTTCCAGACCTCTTGGAGGGCCAGGTTCACGGTGTCGCGCCATTCGCTGTCGTTCTCAGGAACGCCGACACCGAACTGCACGGGGTTGTGGCCACCGGGAAGCAGGGTGAGGTCGGGGTCGCCGGCGGCGAGTGCGAGCAGCGTGATGTTGTCTTCGCTGTAGCCCTCGACGGCGCCGGCGCGTAGGGCTTCCATGGCGGCGAGCTTGTCGTCGAACTCGACGATGTCGCCAGCAGATGCACCGGCGTCGTCGGCGTAGGAGATCCACGAGTCGATGACCGAGCTGCCGGCGTTGGCGGCGACGGTCTGGCCGAACAGTTCGTCGATCGAGTCGTAGGTGCCGGTACGGACGAGGAACGACTGGTTGTCCCAGAAGTAGGTGATGCTGAAGTCGATCGCTTCGTCGCGTGAACGGGTGTGGTTCATCGAGGCGACGGACATGTCGACCTGGCCGCTCTCGAGGAAGCTGATGCGGGTGGTGCCGTCGACGGGGACGAGTTCGACGTCGGCGCCGAGTTCTTCGCCGAGCGCTTCGGCGAGTTCCAGGTCGAAGCCGACCCAGTCGCCGTCGTCGTTGATGAAGCTCATCGGCGGGTTGTCGTTGCGGACGCCGATGCGGACGGTGCCGCTCTCTTCAACTTGGTCGAGGACCGATTCGAACGACGCAGCTTCGGCGACGGCTTCGGTCTCGGTGTCTGCGCTGGTGTCGGCTGCGGTGTCACCGTCGTCGCTTGAGCCGCAGGCGGCGGCGATCAGGCTGAGTGAGAGCAGCAGCAGGACGAACCTCCGGAACGGGGTTCGGGTGCGCAGGTGTGGGGGGTTTGGTTTTTCCATGGATCATTCATCCTTGGTGTCGGTGCCGAAGCGGCGCTGGTTGGATTGACAGAAGATTGGATTGGCAGAGATGTCGAGTGGATGTGGCTAGGCAGCGAGCCACATCACGCGAGTGCGCGAGCTTGCGACGACGGGCAAACCCGGTGGGTGGCGGAGAACCTTCCCGATTGCGGGAATTTCCTTCAGCCTTCGGTGACCGGTGGGTCCTGCGGCGTGACGGCATCGATTGGCGGAGCGTGTAAGTGCCCACTCACGGTGGGGATCGAGGCGTTGCGGCGTGCTCAAAGGCTGTCTCGCACTTCGAGGAGCGGCAGGTCGGTTCGGTCGAGCTGGTTGAGCGGTTCGAAGGTGACGGTGCTGTCGGCGGCGGCGGCTTCGGCGGCCCAGGCGTCGATCCATTCGCGGTCGATGCCGTCGACGTCGTCGACGAGGCGGATCGATTCGACGCCGTAGGTGTCTTCGAGGTGGCGGAGTTCGGCGGCGACGTTCTCGGGTGAGCGTTGGCGGTAGGCGTCGCCGTGCACGGCGTCGGCGCACCAGTCGCAGCCGTAGGGGCAGCCTCGGGTGGTGGCGACGGTGATCGACGTGTAGCCGCTCTCGGTCTTCCACTGGTCGAGGTAGCGGTCCATGTCGATCAGGTCACGGGCCGGAAGCGGCAGCGTGTCGAGGTCTTCGATCGGCGGCCGGGGCGGGTTCACGGTGATGCGGCCGTCGCGGCGATAGGCGATGCCGAGTTCGTCGGCGAACTGGTCGGCGAGCTGTCCCTGGTCGACCAGGTCGAGAAGTTGGGTGATCGTCTGTTCGCCCTCGTGGTGCACGACGATGTCGACGTCGCCGCTGGCGAGATAGGCGGAGGGGTTCATGGTCGGGTCGGGGCCGCCCATGACGACAACGGCGCCGGCGTCTTGGGCGAGCTGGGCGAATCGCAGCGCCGTGTCGCGGTTCGTGACGACGGCCGAGATGCCGACGAGATCGGGCTCGTGGGTGCGCAAGTGGTCGACGAAGCTGGATTCGTCGGCCTGAAAGGTGCCGTCGTAGATCGTGACGTCGTGACCCTTTTCGCGCACGTAGCCGGCGAGATAGAGCAGTCCGAGTGGGAAGTACGGGCTCGACGCGGCCTGTTCCGCCGCGCTATCGGCGAGGATCAGGGGATGCGCGAACGCGATGCCAGCCACAAGGAGAAACGGTACATCGCTCTCAATTGGTCTGTCGGGCGCTGTGGCCTCAGTTTCGGAAGAGTTCAGAGTCTGCGCCGAGATGGCGACACCAAGCGGCTCGTTGGCGGTCGATTGCGCCGGGCGATGCTCGTGCTTGCTGGCTGCGCGGCGCTTCTTCTTGGTTGCTCAAGTGACCCCGCTCCGGAGATTGCGACTCCCCCGCTGCCCGAGACGGTCTTGCTCGACCACATCCATGGCGCGTGGCAGACGATCATGGTCGCCAATCATTCCGGCTTGCCGATCGAGGGCATCTGGCTGGATGAGCCGGGGCCGGGCGACTCGATTGACCTGGTGCTGCTCGACGAGTGGTCGACCGATGACGACACCCATGTGGAGTGGTTGAACCTGCACATCCTGGAGACGCACGGGTTGGCGCCGAGCTATACGCAGATCCGGGACGAGTGGGTCGACCATCTGAACGGTGACATTTGGGTGGCCACGTTGCGGGCACGCGAGCTCATGGACGAGGGCGTGCTTCCACCCGAGACGGGCCGTCCGCCGGGCAATCCCGATGGGGCCTGGTCGATGGATGCGCAGCTCGAGACGGAGCTGTTTGGCATGTTGCATCCGGGCCGACCCGCTCAGGCTCGGGAGCAGGCGCGCTTCTTCGCCGAGATCACGAACACGGGTCCGGCGGTCGATGCGAGTGCGTTCTATGCCCACCTGTATGCGATGGCGTTCTTCGAGCCGGATCCGGCGGCGCTGATCGCGCATGCTCGGGCGGCCGAGCCCGATGGGTCGATCGTCGCCCCGATCGTCGACGATGTCGTTGCGTGGCATCAGGAAGAGCCGACGGACTGGCGGGCGACGCGGGCGAAGATCGCCGAGGTGTACGACGACGATCCCGAGTGGTGGGCCAGCCGGGTGAACTTTGCGACGACGGTGATGGCGTTGCTCTATGGCGAGGGTGACCTTCGGCGCACGCTCGACATCGCTGGCCTGGCCGGCTGGGATGCCGACAACAACATGACGACCGCGGCGGGGCTGTTGGGGTTGGCGACGGGGTTCGAGGAGTTACCGGAGCCGTTCGCCTCGTCGACCGACGTGTACTTCAACGAGGACTTGTCCGGCGACTTGCCTCAGTTCGATTCGGTGCAGGCGATCGCCGAACGGACGACCGCACTGGCCGTGGCGGGTGCGTCAGGATCCGGCGCCGAGTAGCCGGGCGGCGTGGTGGGCGACGAACACGCCGGCCACGATGGCGAGGGTCGTGACGATGCTGCCGATCGAGAGCAGGGGCACGCCGACCATGGAGTGGCCGAGGTTGCAGCCTCCGGCGATGCCGGCACCGGCGCCCATGATGAGCCCGCCGACGGCGAGTTGGCCATAGCGCTGCGTGGTCTCGCCTCGGAACCAGAGCCGATCGCCAGCCGCGGCGGCCAGGAAGGCGCCGGGGATCACGCTCACGAGTGCGAGTGGGATCCACCACGAGATCGATGCGTCGTCGAAGAGCTTGCCCCAGACCTGGGCGGGCACGCTCGAGGTGCCGTAGGAGTAGTCGAAGCCGTGCCAGCGCACGAGGAGCCAGGCGACGACCATGACGGCGCCGGTGATGAGGCCGAGCCGGATGCCGCTCAGATTTCCGCTGGGGCGTTCGGTCGCTTCGTCGCGAAGGACCCAGGCGGCAATGGCGAGTCCGGCGAGGATCACAAGGATTGCGCCAACGGGGCCGAGGAGCGAGGTGACGGTCGCGACCTGCTCGGTGCCGTCGTCGGCGGTGGTCGTCACTGGATTGTCGGTCAGTGATTCGCGCAGTCCGGTGAGTGACCAGCGCCAGACGAGCAGGTCGCCGACAGCCCAGGCGGCGATGGCGACGACCATGCCGAGCATGCCAGAGCCGAGTTTGTAGAACATGCCCGACACGCAGGTCTGGGCGACGACCATGCCGACGCCGAACACCCCGCCTCCGAGGATCGCGGCCCATGGCGCGAACGGCGGGATGAACGGGTCGATGAGGTCGACGGCGATGAACAGCTGCACGAATGGCGTCGACACGACGAGCAGCACCAGGTAGGCGCGCAGCAGTGATGTGCTGCGCGGTTCGGCGAACAGGCGGCGCCACGTCGAGTGGAAGCAGAAGTCGCCGCGGGCCAAAACGGCGCCGAGCGCCGCGCCGGCGAAGAGGGCGAGCACGATGGTCATACGACGTCCATCGTGGCCTCGTCACGAGCCGAACGCACGGACCACACGATGCCGGCGCCGAGTGCGGCGAGGGTTGGCCACCATTCCAGGCGGCGCACCCACACCCGTTCGGCGAACGCGGCCGGGTCTTCGTAGGTCAGGTAGCTGAAGATGAGCAGGCCGCTCAGCAGTAGCCAGGGAGCGGCGTGGATCCAGCGTCCGACGGGCTCGTCGTCGCCGGGGGCGAGCGCCGGGACGAGGGCGAGCAGGAGCAGGATGTACCAGGGGTGCAACACCGGCGTAAAGACGGCGTAGATCATGAGCGGGACGGTGAGCATCCGCAACGTCGGGCGGGGTCCGATGGTGTTCCGGGCCCAGACGAAGACGGCGACGAGGGCGAGCGCGACGACGGCGAAGATGATGAGTCGAGTGAGTGCGCCGGGTTCGTTCCAGCCCTTGTCGTCGAGGCCTTGGCTTCCCACCCACTGTTCGAAGGTTTGGTAGATCGCGCTGTTGAAGCGGAACGACTCGGTGTAAGCGCGGGCCGAGCCAAAGACGCCCACGCCCGCGTCGCCTTGCTCGCCGAATCCGAACCCGACCCATGCGCCGGTGATGGCGATGGGCACGCCGACGGTGGCGGCGTAGATCAGGCGTTGCGACCAGCGCCATTGCCAGAACAGGACGGGCAGGAACAGCAGGGCGAGCGGTCTCGTGAGTGTGGCGAGTCCGACGAGTACGGGTCCGGCCGGGCGGCCGGGTTTGGCGAGCGTCAGGTAGACGCCGGCGAGTCCGATGCCGAGGATCATGGCGTCGAGGTGGGCGCCGTGCGCGACCTCGACGATGACGAGGGGGTTGAGCCAGTAGAGCAGGGCTCGCTTCTTCGGCAGCTCGGCGAGTGCGAGCAGGCGGACGAGCATCGCCATCGCGACCGTGTCGAAGGCGATCATGACGAGTTGCATCGCCCACGGCTGCGACGGGAACACGACGGCGGCGGCGCCGAAGACGGCGTGGGCGACGGGCAGGTAGGGCGAGGCGAGCGAGGTGTTGTTGGCCAGGTCACGGGCCTCGATCGCGTAGGCCTCGCCTTCGGGGGCGTCGATCGTGAAGGCGTAGGGGCTGACGCCTTCGGTGACCAGGTGGCCTTCCCAGAGGTAGCGGTAGACGTCGTCGCTGAGGGTCGGGACGGTGGCGAGCAGTGCAAGTCGAGCGATGAGGCCGAGTGCGATGAGCCACCACCAGCTGAGCCGGGTGGGTCGTGGGATGCGGCGTTGGTGCACGGCCATCAGCAGAGCGAAGCCAGCGAACGCGACGACGAACCAGGTGACGGTGCTGGTGACGACCTCGTCGCGCAGCGTGCCGTTGGTGGCGTCGAGCCAGAGCAGCGCGACGAACCCGGCGACGAAGAGGGCGAGCCCGCCAAGCTCCGCGACGGTGGCGGTTGCGGATCGGGTCGAGCTAGGCATGGGCGCTCCGGACGGAGCGTTGCCAGGGTGAGCGGTCGTGGCGGGCGGCCCTGGACAGGGCGAAGGCCACGCACCAATAGAGCAGGCCGACCATCAGATAGGTGGCGACCCAGAAGGGTGCGTTGGTGACGTCGCCGCCGAGGGCGATGCGGGCGTTCGTGGTCAGGTCGGAGACGCCGAGTACGACGACGACGGAGCTGTCCTTGAACACGGTGACGGCTTGGGTGACGAGCGCGGGTCGCATGGTGCGCATGACGTAGGGCAGCGTGACGGTGCGGGCGACGACGCCACGGCTGGCGCCGAGGATGCGGGCGTCTTCGCGTAGCTGTTCGGGGACGGCGGCGATGCCGGCCGTGACGACGTCGGCCAGGTAGGCGGCGGCATAGAGCGTGAGGGTGATCGCCGCCGACCAGAACGCGCTGAACTCGATGCCGAGCAGCGCGCCGGTGCCGAGGAACTGGAAGAGCAAGACGAGCAAGACGATGAGGGGGATGCCACGGATGGCCCACACGATCCGGTCGGCGGGGAACGAGATCCACTTGTGGCGACTGTGGCGCGCGAAGGCGAGCGCGATGGCCAGCGCGAGTCCGACGGCGATCGCTCCCCCGCTCAACAAGATGCTGAGGAGCAGGCCGCCGGGCCGCTTCCCCGGGAACCCCCAGAGCAGGTTCGGGAGTTGGCGGATGAGGAAGTCGAGTTGATCAGACATCGAGCGTCCGATCGATGGGGCGGCCTCGCCAGAGGGCGCGTTCGATGCGTCCGAGTCCGAACTCGAGCACGGTGGCGAGCGCCAGGTAGAGCACGGCGGCCATGACGAGCAGCGGGGTGGCTCGGAAGGTGGCGGTGATGGCGGCCTGGATCTCTTGGTAGAGGTCGGGGACGGCGACGAACGAGACGAGCGCGGTGTTCTTGAGGTTGTGGACGAGCCGGTTGACGATGGCGGGAAAGGCGACGCGCAGCCCGTCGGGGATGACGACGGTGCGGTGGACGGTGCGGGCCGAGGCGCCGAGCGAGCGGGCGACTTCGATCCGGCTGGCGGGCACGGCGTCCATGCCGGGGCGGATGACTTCGCTCAGGTGGGCGCCGGTGTTGAGGATGAGGGCGAACGCGGCGGCGAATGCGTAGTACGGCAGCGTGAGCGTGGTGAGTGTCTTGGCGAGGTCGACGAGCGGGTTGGCGAAGAACAGCGTGCGGCGCAGGTCGGGCGAGAACAGGTTCGGCACGGCGAACGCGAAGAAGATGAGCAGGATGAGTGCGGGGACGTTGCGGAACGTCTCGACGAATGTGGTGGCCGCCATGCGGACGGGCCGCTTGTCGGATCGGCGAGCGATCGCTGCGGCGAGTCCGACGGCGAACGCGCCCAGGCTGGTGACGATGGTGAGCACCACGGTGACGGCCACGCCCCGGGCGAGCTCCGCGCTGAGTTCAGCGGTTAGCCACTCGGGCATCAACTCGTGGGCCGGCGGGCGACGATGGTCATGAGTGTCGGCGGCGGCGACACGAGTGGGCGGTCGAGCATGGCCTCGACGACGAAGCCACTGTCTTGGAGCAGCTGGCGCAGGTCGTCGGGGGTGTACACGCGGTAGGCCAGGTGGAAGCTGGTGCCGTCGGCGGTGTCGAAGCGTTCGCGCACGGTCGACGTGGTGACGTCGAAGCTGCGCAGCGCCGTGGTCGGGCCAAGCTGTTCGTGCTCGACGAGTGCGGTGACGTGGCGGGCTCGGTCGGGCAACTCGAGGACGAGGGCTGCGCCCGGGCGGAGCGATTGGAAGATCGCCTGCAGCAGGTCGCGGTCTTGGTCGTCGGATGGCGCCGTGAACGGATCGCGCTGGCCGAGCGTGGTGAACAGGCAGAGGGCGATGTCAGCGGTGGCGGCGCCGTGGTTGACGATGGCGGACGCCGAACCGACGTGAGCGTCGATCGTCACGCCCGCGTCAGCGGCTCGAGCGAGGGCTGCGTCGACCATCGTCGCCGACGGGTCGAACGCCGTGACCGTTGCGCCACGGCGGGCTGCTTCGACGCTGTGGCGACCGAAGCCGCAGCCGACGTCGAGCACGTCGCGTCCGTTCGCTGGCCCGACGAGGGCCTCGATCTCATCGAGCTCTTGGGCGGTCCGTTCCTCGGTCAGGAGCGGATGAGCGAGGTACGGCGACCCCGGCCCGAAGAAGTCGATCGGCGGCGAGCCATCCATGGCGCGCAACCATAGACCCGCGAGCCGATCGACTCCGCTCGCGCCGCCTCGATCGTCGCTACTTCTCGGGCCTCGACCGTTGAGCGCAGGTTGACGATCGGTTGCGGTTGACATATGGTTGCCACATGGCTTCTGTTGATCTTGCCCTCGATCCGCAACTGGCTGCAGAGCGCTTGCTCGACGTTGAGCCCGAGGGGCCGTGGCTCGATGCGTTCCTCGAACGACTGACCACGCTGCGCCGCAGCCGGGGCCTGGCCGACGTGCTCGACACCTGGGGGCTGAGCCAAGCCGAGTTCGCTGAACTCGTGGGCGTGTCTCGCCAGGCCGTGGGCAAGTGGCTGACCCGGCTTCCCTCCGATCGAGAGGTCATGGTCGCCGACCTGGCCGCGGCGACCGACGTGCTCGTGCACTACGTGCGGCGGGAACGGATCCCCGCCGTCGTGCGTCGATCCGCGCCGGGGCTCGGCGACCGCTCGATGCTCGACCTGATCGCCGCTGGCGAATCCGCCGAGATCCTCACCGCCACTCGGGCGATGTTCGACCCTGCCGGCGCCGTCGCCTAGCCCCCTCCCCAGGCTGTCTCACCGTTCACGCACACTCTGTCTATGAGACCCAAGACCGAGCAGCTCGACGACGGCCACCGGTGGCTGCGCATCGCCGACCCGACGTGGAACGATCCGCTTGATCCGACGTTCGCTGCCGAGTTCGGCGGCCGGTGGAACCCGCCCGGTGGGCATCCGACGCTGTATCTGAACGAGGACATCGTGACAGCTCGGCTGAACCTGCGGGCCTGGTCGGCGAACTGGCCGTGGGAGCCCGAGGACCTGCGCCCCGAGCATGCGCCGGTGCTGGTCGAGGCCACACTCCCCCGAGACCAAACCGTCGCCGACGCCCACACGCCCGGCGGGATCAAGGCACTCGGGTTGCCAGCGTCGTATCCGCAGCATGGGAATGGGCGCCCGGTAAGCCACGGCACCTGCCAGCCGATCGGCACCGAGGCGCACGAGCAGGGCCTGCGAGGCATCCGGGCCCGCTCCGCCCAGACACCCCTCGGCGCCGGCCGCGAGCTCGCCTGGTTCCCCGCCTCGCAGCGTTCCAAAGCCCGCCTGATCTCGATTCGCACGTTCGACGAGTGGTACTGGAGCTAGCGGCTCCTTTAGCAGTCGGCCATCGCCCGCAATGCGTCGCAGATCTGGCGGCGGCCAGGCAAGCCGAGGCCGCCGAGGCGTCGGGTCAGCATCGCCTTCGGCACTGCTGCGAGATTGTCGAACGAAGCGACGCATTCACGATCGACGCCATGTTGCTCGGACAGGCGGATACAGGTCGGGATGTCGCGGACGGCCGTCGTGAGCGGAGCGACAACGACATTGTTGAGGACCGGGATCACCTCGGAGCGGGAAACGATTAGCGCAGGCCGGCTCTTGTCGCCTGCTGACTCCATCAGCCAGATCTCACCTTGGGCTACCACGGTTCGGCATCGATGAGTGCCTGCGCTGTGGCAGCTGCCAGCGCATCATCGGCTTCGGTTTGCGGCAAATTTCGGTACGACGCTGCGATCGACTCACCAATTCCGGCGCGCCGAACCGCATCGGCCAGATTGTGTAAACCCCGCCGGATCACGTCGGACCGAGTCGATCCAACGCCCGCAGCGATGAGGTCATCGATGAGCGCAACCTCATCGTCGGTGAATCGGGTTGGGATGGGGCTTGCCACGACATGCATTATACGTTCCGTATAGCACTTGAGGGTTCAGGGGGAAGCCGGTTGTGCAGCGATCAGGACGCAGCGGGTGAGCCGTCGCCTCGCAGCCTGCGGTCGAGGTCGACCAACATGACCGGTTCCAGACCGTGGTCGTGAACCAGCCTCCAGAGCGACGCCGGAAGAGCCGAGAGAGCGACCGTGCCGGCTTCGAGTGCTCGCACGTCGGCAAGCGGCAGAGCCAACTGCATGGCGTAGTCCGCTGGTTCAGCGCGCAGCATGCCTCGCACTGCGATCGCAACGGCGGCAGCCACCGGGTGCTCCGCCCCTTCGCCCGCAAGGCGGATGGCGATGCGTTCTGTCAGGGTGGTCACATTGGTTCTGTATCGGTTGGGCGTGACAGGTGCGGTTGATTGGATGACTAGCTCCGGTTTCATGGGCTCAGGTGAGTCGATGCTTCGCATCATCAACTCGCCTCAACCCACGGAACCTCAGCGAGACCGGCGAAGGTCGGATCGCTGCGCCGCAACGCCGACAGCTTCTTGCGCACCCGGCGGTCGATCTGGCGGACGTTGTCCGGGTTCAGTTCGAACATGGCCCCGACCGTATGCGACGACTGGGAGTCGTCGAGCGCAAGCTGCTCCCGGTACTTCAGGTGCACGCCGGCGTCTCGTTCCGACGCCACCTCGCGAACTGCCGCTAACAGCAGCTCGATCAACGGATGCGCCTCGGCCAGCGTCTCGAAGTCGGCGTCGGCCGCTTCGGTCGTGACCGGATCGGGCACTCGCACGTCGATGACACCGTCGTCGAGCTCGACGGACGGATGTCCGACCGCTTCGACGATGGCCGCCCGGATCGCACGGTCGGCCCAGTTCCACGGCAGCGCACCACCGTGGGGATCCCAGCCGCGAGCCCGCTTGAAGAGCACCAACGCTGCGGTCTGCACCAAGTAGTCGACCTCGGCATCGTCACGAGCGAGATCTCGGCGATGCAACGAGCCGAGGATGCTGCGCACCCGGCCGGCCAGTCGATCACCGAACTCTTCGATGAAGGGGAACAGCGCCGCCTGATCACCGGCGGCCATTGCCGCCATCAAGCGCTCGAGGAGCGCCCGATCAAGCGAAGAACGTTCAAGGGAAGTCACAGCAACCTCCTTTTGGTCACGAGGACCGCCCGTTTGGCGATCCCCGATTGCTGGGACCTAGAGCATGAACGAGGGGTGTGACAGTCTCGGCCCGCTCAGTCCAACACGTCGTCTTCGGCCGTGCGTTCGGCCAGCAGTTCGTGGCGCAACTCGTGGCGTTCGGAGCGGCTCCTCCCCCGCTGGGCCGACACCGACGAGTTCACCTCGCCGAATGCCCGAGCCGTCCCGCTTCCCGACGCGGCGAAGTTGCGGGTGTTGCCTCGGCGCATACCCATAGCGCCGGCGGTGGTGAAACTGTCCTGGTTGGCGCCGAGGAAGATGAACGTCCACCCCGCTTCGGTCCGGGCTTCGATGAGCGCCCGAACGGACTGTGACGTGTAGTCGCTGCTGGCGTTCTCCTTGCCGTCGGTGACGATCGCCACGAGCTGATCCTCGTCATCGGCGCGCCCGTCGAGCCGTTCGATGAGGCGCCCGATCGCGTCGAGCAACGGCGTGCTACCCCGGGGCTTGAAGTCGTCCCACTCCAGGTCCAGCACCTCGGCGATCGGCAACGCATCGATCACCACGTCGAAGGGTGCCCGGGAATCGAACAGCACGAGCGTGACCGTCAGCCTCGCCTCGAGCGACGACGCCCGCTGCTCAGCAAACAGGCCATTCACGCCTTCGAGGACCTGCTCGCGCAGAGGCGACATCGAACCGGAACGATCAACCAACACGGACACGTGCAACGGAGTAGCCAT
>CAZEMU010000022.1:0-24950 GCA_964513315.1 uncultured Acidimicrobiaceae bacterium
CGGACGCCTGACCATGGCTCGACGGGCGCGGGTAGGCGCCAGCGCAGGTCGCCAATCGGAGGCGCGGCGTACGGCACGTTCTTGAAGACTGCGGTCGCTGCGTGACCTCTACGACCGCCTTTCCAGGCGCCGCGAAGACGTCCACTCGCGATCGAGACTTCGGGGGCTTCTTGGCGAGGCATGGCGATTCCTGTTCGGGCGGCGGCTTCTTGAGTCTCGCGCGTTCCCCGGTTTCGGAGCGGAGCAGGTCTTCCTTGTCACTATGGCTCCGACCTAGGGTTGGTTGCATGGAAGCTGCCGAGAACACCCCGCAGACCCATCGTCGGGTCGTGAGCTACATCGACAAGTCCCGCGAGTACTACGCAGCGCATGGCTACGAGCAGCCATATCGCTGGGCGAGCTACGACGCGGTCCCGTTCGAGTCTTGGGTTGGGCGCGACCTCAGCGGCGCTCGCGTTGGCGTGGTCACCACGACGTTCCCGCTTCCGTTCGAGAAGCCGAAGAAGGTCTATGCGCAGGCCAGCTCACCGCTGCCCGACGCCATGTGGACCCAAGACCTGTCCTGGGACAAGGACGCCACCCACACCGAAGACCTGGGAACCTTCCTGCCGATCACGGCACTGCACGATCTCGCCGAGGATGGCACCATCGGCTCGGTGGCCGACCGCTTCTACGGCGTGCCGACCGAGTACTCGCAACGCCGCACCCACGCCGACGCCGAACAGATCGTCGAGTGGGCCAAAGAAGATGGCGTCGACGTCATGCTTCTGGTTCCGCTTTGACCGGTGTGTCACCAGACCGTGAGTCTGGTCGCACGCCACCTCGAAGCCGAAGGCATCGCCACCGTCATCATCGGTAGCGCCCAGGACATCGTCGAGACCGCAGGCGTGCCTCGGTTCGTCTTTGTCGACTACCCGCTCGGCAACCCGTGCGGAAAGCCAGGCGACACTGCCGAGCAGCGGTCGATCGTCGAAGCGTCGCTCGAACTGCTCACCGCAGCGATCGCACCACGTATGACGCTGCGCATGCCGCTCGAATGGGGTGTCGACGACTGGCGGGCGAACTTCATGCACGTCGGTCCCGACAACATCGAAGAACTCCGCGCGGCAGGCCGTCGCCGGATGGAGAAGCAGGTCGCAAACCGGGCAGCGGGCTGATGGCTAACGAACATGGCCTGTTGCCCAAGGCCAACGTCGACGAGCTCAGCGATGAGCTGAAGCATCGTCGCGATGTCTGGTTCGACAAGGCCTACACCGACGACAACCTCTTCCTGACGCTTGCGCAGCGCCCCGAGGTGCTGTCGATGTTCCTCGACTGGACCGCGTTCATCTACACCGACAAGTCTTCGCTCGACCCAGCCATGGTCGAGCTGTGTCGGATCCGGCTCGCGCACCGCAACGAATGCGTGCATTGAAGTTCGGTCAAGAGCTCATCGTTGATGAGCACCAGCCTCGATGACGCAATGGTCGATGCCGCACTGAGCGACCTCGACGCACTCACCGACGAACTCCCTGCCGCAACCGTCATGGCGCTGCGGCTCGGCGATGTCCTCACGGGTGACACGCCGGTCGTCACGCCCGAGCTGCAGGGGCAGTTACGAGAGCACTTCTCGGACGAGCAGATCTTGGAGCTTGGGTCTGCACTCGCAGTGGCGTCGGGATGGCAGCGCTTCATCGAAGCGTTCGGTATCCGGCCCGACCACTGGACGCCTGGTGACGCGCCGCCCGTGCGCCCTGGCAGTTGATCCAGCCAGCTCTTCGCTCGGACCGCAGCTGATGCGAAGCTGTTTGCGCGCCACGATTGCGCTGCTCGCGTCCGTACTGCTCGTTGTCGCGGCGAGCCTTCCGGCGGATGCGACCTGGTCGGTCGTCGGCGTCGACCCCGAGACCGGCGAGGTCGGTGTTGCCGTCGCAAGCTGCGTCGAACTTGGGGCGCTCTCGCTCGACGAGGGCTTCGAACTCGTTGCGCTCGCGCCCGGCTACGGAGCAGGCATCTCCCAAGCTGCGTACAGCCCCGAGGCCCGAATCGAGATCCAGCGACTGCTTGCGTTGGAACTCTCGGCCGACGCAGTCGTCGCGGGCGTGAGCAACGCAACGTTCGATGATGACTTCGAGC
Organism: uncultured Acidimicrobiaceae bacterium; assembly: GCA_964513315.1. Lineage (GTDB taxonomy): Bacteria > Actinomycetota > Acidimicrobiia > Acidimicrobiales > UBA10347 > UBA10347. The sequence continues at coordinate 2,116 of CAZEMU010000022.1, forward strand.
TCCGCCAGCACGGCGTCGTCGTGATCGGTGAGGGCGCAGCTGGGTTTACCGGCAGTGACAACAGCGACTTCGCCGGCGACGCCCAAGGCCCGAACGTTGCGGCCCAGGGGAACCTGCTCGTTAGCAGCGCAGTGATCGACGACTCGATTGCGGCGTTCGCCAGCAGCGGATCATCCGACGACCGATCGCTGGCCGAGCGGCTCGTCGACGCGCTCGAAGCCGGAAGCCAGGCTGGCGGCGACGGCCGCTGCGGCGAACAAACTGCGCTATTCGCTCATGTGTCGGTGATCGACGAGAACGGCACTCGGGCCCGGCCGAACGTCGTCGATCTGACCACCTGGGTTGAGCGAGGCGACGGAGCGAACCCGGTCACCGAGCTGGCGACACTCTTCCGCTCCGGAACGACGACCGTCAGGCCGGACCCTGCATCGGTCCCGGCTCCCGCCGTTCCCCTCTGGCTCGTCGCGTCGGCAGCGATCGTTGCAGCCCTGCTGTGCACCGCCGGTGTGCTCGTCGTGCGCCGTATCCGCCGAACGAGGCCGTAACGAACAGCAGCAGAGAATTGCAACGTCGGGGAACTCGGGGAGCGCCCGCGACGTCATAGCGGTATGGAACCGACACATGAGATGCCGACAGTGAGCGCGGATCCCGACCCCGAAGGCCTCCTCGAGCCCGAGCTGTCCGAGCAACCCGCACCGCCCTCGGTGGAGACGCCGACGTCTGCGTACGGCGTCTGGAGCGACGCCCAGAAGGCGCTTTTCGCGCTCATGGCAATCGCAATCTTTGTGCTGCTCATCGGGCTGGCGGCCAACGCCGACTCGACCGAGCCGTCGCCGCCACCCGAACCCGAGCCCGTGTGTTGGTCCTACGACGACGAATGCTGCATCGCCGAGTACGGATGGGACGAATGCTGCGACTGGTACGACGAGCGCGACCACGACGACGGCCGAGGGCTCTTCGATGCCGAGGAACGCTTCGCCGACGACCCGCCGAGACGTGACCGTTGTTGAGTACCCGAGTTAGGCCTTGAGTTCGGCGAGGGCCATCTCGGCTCGGGTGATCGAGTTCTCGACTCGCTGACGGAGCTCTTCGAGATCCTCGGCCGAGATCTCCTTTTGCCCATTGCGATAACGGGCATAGACGCCGTGCAAAATGCACGCCGTCTTGAACCGGTTGAACGCCACGTAATACGGGAGCTGGGACATGTCTCGGCCCGTCTTGGCCGTGTAGCGATCGATGATTTCTTGGCGTGTCGGGAAGCCCGGCGCGAGTGTCGGTGAGTCGGCACTCGGGTCGAGCAACTCGTCGTCAGGCTGGATCCACGCATTGAGCGAGTAGCCGAAGTCGGCCATCGGGTCGCCGAGGGTCGCGATCTCCCAATCGACGACCGCCGCGATCTTGGCATCTCGCCCGATCATCACGTTGTGGGTGCCGTAGTCGCCGTGCACCAACGTCGCCGGGCCTTGCTCGGGCACGGTGGCGATGAGTAGATCATGCAGCTCGTGAATCTCGGCGCGGTCAATCGCTGCCGCTTCGATCGACGCATTCCAGGAGCGATACCAGGTCTTCACCTGGCGAAGGACGTAGTCCTCCTTCTTGCCGAGGGTGGTAAGACCGATCTCGTCCGGGTCGAGCGAGTGCAGTGCCGCGAGCGTGTCGATCCACGACTCGGCCATGATGCGGCGGTTCTCCTCGGGCACCCAGTCCTCGACGTCTTCGGTGTTGTAGAGCGCCTTGCCGTCGATCAGGCCCATCACGTAGAAGTGGGCACCGGTGACCTCGGGCCCTTCGCAAAACGCGAGCGGCTCCGCTACCGGCACGGGCGTGTCCCACAGCGCCGAGATGCACGCCCACTCGCGTCCCATGTCGTGAGCCTTGGGAAGAAGCTCGCCCATAGGCGGGCGCCGGATCACGGCCGACAGTGCGCCGTCGGCCGAGTCGATCCGGTAGGTCAGATTGGAGTGGCCGCCCTCGAGCTGGGTCCACGTCCATGGCCGGACGAGCCCAGGCACTCGCTCGGTCACCCATGCCTCGACGGCATCGACCTCGTAACCGATGATCTCGGCGTCGCCAGCTGCTTCCCCCGAAGTCATGTCAGCTGCCCATGCTCTGGAACGTCTTGCCTTCGGCGGCGAGGCGTTCGAGCAGTGGCGACAGCTCCCAGTGGCGGCCGCCGAGCATCTCGCTGTAGTGCTTGATCTTCTCGACGACGACGTCGAGACCGATCGTGTCGGCCCAGAACATCGGGCCGCCGGTGTAGACCGGCCAGCCGTAGCCATTGATCCAGATCACGTCGATGTCGCTCGGACGAATCGCAATGCCCTCTTCGAGGATCTTGGCTCCCTCGTTGACCATCGGAAGCAGGCAGCGCTCGAGGATGATCTCTTCGGTGAACTCGCGCTGCTCGACACCCTTGGATTCGCCGAACGCCTTGATCATCTCGACGACTTCGGGGTCCGGTGTCTTGGCCCGGGTCTCCGGGTCGTAGGTGTAATAACCGCGGCCGTTCTTCTGGCCGTGGCGACCGCTCTCGTTGATCAGTTCCTTGACCGTCGAGCTGGTCGACTTCTCGGCGTCCCAGCCGATGTCGAGGCCAGCGAGGTCGCTCATCGCGAACGGTCCCATCGGGAAGCCGAAGTCGTAGAGCACGTCGTCGATCATCGCTGGCGGTGCGCCTTCGAGGGCCATGTTGTCGGCCTCGATGCGGCGCTGGGCCAGGATCCGGTTACCAACAAAGCCCTGGCACACACCAACGAGTGCGGGGATCTTGCCGATGCGCTTGCCGACCGCCATCGCCGTGGCGATGACCGTGTCGCTCGTTGCATCGCCACGCACGTTTTCGAGCAGCTTCATGACATTGGCGGGGGAGAAGAAGTGCATGCCGATGACGCTCTCGGGCCGGCTGGTCGCCGATGCGATCTCGTTGACGTCGAGCGCAGAGGTATTCGATGCGAGCAGCGCACCCGGCTTACAGATGCGATCGAGGTCGGCGAAGATCTCTTTCTTCAGGTCCATGAACTCGAACACGGCCTCGATGACGATGTCGACATCGGCGAGTGCCTCGCGGCTGGTGGCGCCGGTGATCAACGCCATGCGAGCGTCGACGTCTTCCATGGTCAGACGACCGCTCTTGACCGAACGCTCGTAGTTCTTGCGCACGACGCCCAAGCCCTTGTCGAGCGCAGCCTGGTCGCGGTCGATGATCGTCACCGGGATGCCGACGTTGGCGAAGTTCATTGCAATGCCGCCACCCATCGTGCCGGCGCCGATGATGCCAGCCGTGTTGATCTCGATCTGCGGCGTGTCCTTGGGGACATCGGGGATCTTGGCGGCCTGGCGCTCGGCGAAGAAGTAGTAGCGCTGGGCTGCGGACTGGGTGCCGTTCATCAGCTCGGTGAAGCGCTCACGCTCGAACTTGATGCCCTCGTCGAACGGCATATTGACGGCCGCTTCGATGCACTGAATGTTGTACTCAGGAGCGAGGAAGCCACGCGTCTTGCGAGCGATCTTGGCCCGGAACTTGGTGAAGATCTCGGGATCGTCCTTGGCGGCCTGGAGCTTGTCGTCGAAGTCACGGATCTTGACCAGCGGCCAGGCTTCGTCGACGGCCTTCTTGGCGAATGCCATCGCACCGGCCTTGAGGTCATCGACGATCTCGTTAATCAGGCCGCATTCGAGCGCCTCGTCGGCACCGATGCGATCGCCTGACGTCATCATCTCGAGCGCCTTCTGCACCCCAGTCACCCGAGGCAGCCGCTGCGTGCCACCCGCACCGGGGAGCAGACCGAGCTTGACTTCGGGAAGTCCGAACTCGGCCGAGTCGATCGCGACCCGGTAGTGAGCGGCCATCGCGGTCTCGAGACCACCGCCGAGCGCCGTGCCATGAATTGCAGCCACGATCGGCTTGGGCGAGTCCTCCATCGTCGCTTGGGTCTCAGGCAGCGAACGGCCCCTGTTGGCGCCACCGAACTCGGTGATGTCGGCGCCAGCGATGAACGTGCGGCCGGCACAGATCAGCACGATCGCGCTGACGCTGTCGTCTGCGATTGCTTGCTCGACGCCGTCGGCGATGCCATCGCGAACATGGCTGCTCAGTGCATTGACCGGCGGGTTGTCGATCGTGATCACGGCGATGCCGTCTTCGACTTCGAGCGAGACGGACTGGCTGACGGCGGTCATTGTGCAGGACTCCTTGACATGGGCTCCCAAACTTACGGCCTCGCCGTTGTCCGGCGGGTATTCGGCACCGAAGGAAAATCCGAAACGGACAGCACCGATTTCCCCGGCACCCGGCCCTCATCTCCCTATGGTTAGGCCCGACAAAAGAGTCACCCCCATATCGGTCCAACAAAGGCGATGGCCCCGATGACTGCCCAAGATTCTGAAATGCTCGAGCGCTGGCACGAAGCCGAGGCGTTCGCCGAAGAGATGGTTCCTCTCGTCGGCTCGCTCTATCGAGATCGCGATGTCGTGGTTTCGGTATTCGGCCGTTCGTTGGTGCGCTGTTCGGCGATCGAGATTCTCAAGGCTCACCGGTACGCCCGCCAAGTGATCGGCCGTGAACTGCCGCTCGCCGAAAGCATCGAAGTACTCCGGGCAGCGGCTGCTTTGCCGCTCGACTCGGCTCGCCTCGATCTGGGCCGGCTCACGGTCGGGTTCGGTGTCGAGGGTCAGTCCGCCTCGCTCGACGATTATCTCGCCTCGACGCTCGAACCGGTGCTCTCGGGGTCCGGTCGTCTCCTCGACGAACCAACCGACGTCGTGCTCTATGGCTTCGGCCGCATTGGTCGGCTTCTCGCTCGCATCCTGGTCGAACGGACCGGTAGCGGAGCCAAGCTGCGCCTGCGGGGCATCGTGCTGCGTCCCGGTGGCGACGGCGATGTCGAGAAGCGAGCCAGCCTGCTGCGCCGCGACTCGGTGCATGGGCCGTTCACGGGCACGATCCGCGTCGATTCCGACAAGAACCAGATCATTGCGAACGGCAACCCAATCCAGCTGATCTACGCGAACGCTCCCGAAGAGGTCGACTACACCGCCCATGGGATCGACAACGCAATCGTCATCGACAACACCGGCATCTGGCGCGATGAAGAGGGTCTCAATCGTCACCTGCAAGCCAAGGGCGCAGCCAAAGTCCTGCTGACCGCCCCAGGCAAGGGCGCCATCAAGAACATCATCTACGGCGTCAACGACGACCAGATCGGTGTCGACGACGCGATCCTGTCGGCAGCCTCGTGCACCACGAACGCAATCGTCCCGGTGCTCAAGGTCATGCACGACAAGTACGAGGTCGTCTCCGGGCACCTCGAAACGGTCCATGCGTACACCAACGACCAGAACCTGACGGACAACTTCCACAAGAAGGCCCGCCGCGGCCGCTCGGCCCCGCTCAATCTCGTCATCACCGAAACGGGCGCGGCGACCGCCGTGTCGAAGGCGCTCCCCGAACTCGACGGACGCCTGACCGGTAACGCCATTCGCGTGCCGACCCCGAACGTGTCGTTAGCCATCTTGAACCTCGAGCTCGGCGCCGACGCTGACCCGGCCGAGATCCACGACTACCTGCGGAACCTGTCCGTCAACTCGCCGTTGCGTGACCAGATCGACTTCACCACCAGTGAAGAACTCGTGTCGAGCGACGTGGTCGGAAGCGACCGTGCCGGAGTCGTTGACTCCAAGGCGACCATCGTGAACGGGCGACGGTGCGTGCTCTATGTCTGGTACGACAACGAGGCTGGCTACAGCTATCAGGTCGTGCGAATCGTCCAAGAGCTGGCGGGTTTGCGATACCCCGCAATGCCGCCGGCGTAAGCCATTCGCTGGGTTACCCAAAAAACGTCAACGAACAGTGGCTTCGGAGTGAAACTGCCGTCTACGATGTCCGAGCGCTCACGCGCGCTCTGTCATTCCAAGGGAGTAACCACCATGTCTCGAGCCTTCGCTCGCCTCTGTCTGATGATCGCTGCACTGGTCATGGTCGCGGCTGCCGCCGCACCTGCCGCATCGGCCCAAGACGTTGGTGACCTTGAACCGTCTGACTTCGTCGAGGATTCGGCCGAAGCGAATGCAGACGCTGACGCTGATGCCGACGCCGAAGGCGAATCGACCGAGACGCACACGCCATACAACGAGGACCACAACGGTCTCCGCTTCGTCGTGCCTGACGCTCAGCCCGGTGACGGCGAAAGCGCCGGCGGCACGGGTGGCGGCGATGCTGCCGCAGGCTTGGCCCTCACGGGTACCGACGTCGAGCCAATCATCGCTATCTCGGCTGGCCTGCTGGCCGTCGGTGGCGCCGCACTGGTTGCCTCCCGCCGTCGCCTGAGCCTGTTCGGCTGATTTCACAGCCGAGCTGACCGAGCCGCCGCACCGGCGCTCGCTATGAGAATTGCCAACGTCGCCGGACGTGCGTGCCTTGTCACGCCCACCGGCGGCGTTGATCTTTTTGCCGCCTCCGACGGCCGGTTTCCCGACAACGTCGATGCGGCGATCGGCCAGCTCGACGAGATCGCCGCATGGTTCGCAGCCGCCGATCCTGCGCTTGACCCCGACCTCTCCACCGAGGCGCTGCTCGACGACCTGAGCCGCCTCGGCCCTCCGGTGACCCGCCCACCGCAGATCTTTGCGATCGGTCTGAACTACGCCGACCACGCCGAAGAAACAGGCCTCGAGCTTCCAAGCCAGCCCATGGTCTTCACCAAGTTCGCGTCATCGCTTGCCGGCCCTGGCGCCGAGGTGCCGGTGCTCGCCGACACCATCGACTGGGAGGTCGAACTCGTCGCCGTCATCGGTTCCGGCGGTCGAGACATCGCTGCCGCCGATGCGTGGTCTCACATCGCGGGGTTCTGCATCGGCCAAGACGTGTCCGAGCGCCGTCTACAGATGGCCAGTGCGCCCGCCCAGTTCAGCTTGGCCAAGAGCCTGCGCAACTACTCGCCGATCGGCCCGTGGATCACGACACTCGACGAGCTCGAGAACCCAGGCGACCTCGCCATCTCGTGCCGACGCGACGACGAGGTACTGCAGTCATCACGCACGACGAGCCTGATCTTCGACGTGCCGAGCTTGGTCGAGTACCTGTCGGCGCACGTCGAGCTACTGACCGGCGACCTCATCTTCACGGGTACGCCTGACGGTGTCGGTGTTGGTCGGCGACCACGAGTGTTCATCCAGCCTGGCTGGGAGATCCGCTCCGCGATCGAAGGCCTCGGCCACCTCCACAACCCGTTTGTGGCGTAGCTCGTTCGAGGGTTAGAGCAGCTCGTTGAGGTCGATCTCGGCTCGGGGCGACTCGACCGAGATGACGAGATCTTCGACCATCCAGCGCCACTGCTCGGGACGTTCGAAGCGGAGGTCGTGCAACCAGCGAACTCCGTCGATCAGCACCGGCCACCAGTCGTCGCCGTCGGTGAAGCGACGCGGGGTGCCGATGATCTCGCAGGACAGGTTGAGCGAGGAACGCAGGAACCGGATCATGCGTTCGGGTACTTCCGCAACGAGGTATGAGTGCTGACCGGCAGCGACCGCATGTTGCACCGCAGATCGGGCCAGTGCCGACAGCGTGGTCAGCGGAGGCGCCGACGGAGCGATGGTGAGATCCATGACGTGGGATACCTGGCCGCGAAGTCCGTCAAGGGCGCGCTGGGCGTCGGCGTCGATCGAGGCGTCGCTCGCGAAAGGAAGCGCCCGGTCGTTTGCGGAAGCGAAGCGAAGGCAGCCAAGGACCTGTCCGTCGGCGTCGACTGCCCCGAACCAGGTCGAGGCCATGTGTAGATCGGGGCCGGGACGGGGCGTGGCCTGCACAGGTCGGGGACGGCTTTGGCCGTCGAGGAACCGCTGGATCCAGACGATCGCTACTGGATCACGTATGAGATCGACCCTGATGTCAGGCAAGTCGCTTGTCCGCATGATGCCCCCCGGCTGGCACGGATGTGTCCTTGTTCTGGTCCGAACGAATCATGTTCGGGACCGACATTCTGCCGGATATTCACGCTGAGTGCAATGGTCTTCACTTGACGTGTGGGATTCTCACGCTGCGCGTGACCAATCCGGCCACTGTCCGTATCGGCGCCGCGCAGGTGGTCAGCAGGCGACGACGTACCGGACAAAGCAGGGGAGCGGAATGCGCTCGTAGGCTTCGATCATGCGTGTTGGGGTGTTCATCGATGGCCAAAACGTCACGATCGGCAGCCGCTACGCCTTCGGGCACGGCAACATGCATCCGCTGCTGCTGGCTCGAGCGTTGGCTGGCGACGGCGACTTGGTCGAGGTCCGCTATGCGACCGGCATCCCGACGCACGAGGTCGACCCGGAACGTCACACGGCGGAGCGCCGACGCCACGATCTGATGCTCGCCACCGACGTCGTCGTGCTGGAGAAGCCGCTGCGGTACCGCTGGGAATGGATGATCCGAGACCGCTCGCTGCCGAACCCGTACGAGCACCAAGGCGAAGCCCGCAAGGCCCGCGTGAAGTCGCGCAACCGCGGCCAAGAGAAGGGCGTCGACGTCTGGCTGGCGCTCGATGCGCTCGTCATGTGCACGCGACAGGACCTCGATTGCGTCATCGTGGCCAGCGCCGATCGGGACCTCGACCTGATTCCGGACTACGTCCGCATGATTCCTGTCAACGAGGGCACCAAGGTCGTCCAGGCCCGGATCCTCGACGATGGCCGAGAGCTGCGCCAGAACCCTTCCTATGACGAGACGCTGGCGATCGATCGAAGCATCTTCGAATTCGCCCGCGACGACTTTGACTACGACAAGCCGCTCGACGAGGACGAAGTCGCCGCCTTTGTGCAACGCCTCGGGGTTGCACGCGACGGTGTCCGAGACTGAGCCTCTCGACCCTGACGCGAGTGGTCACTTCGGTGATCGGCTGCCACCATATGTGTCGTGGAACGCACTGAAGCCGCCGAGTTGCTTGGCGTCGCGCCGACAGCCTCGGGGCGACAGATTCGCTCTGCGTTTCGCAAGCGTGTGCGAGCCGATCACCCGGACCGCAACAGCGACAGCGACACTGACTTCCAACGGCTCGTCGAGGCCCGGGACCTGCTGCTGACGACGCCGCCCCCTGAGCCTAAACCGACACGCCCACCATCTCGGCCGACCCAGCCCAAGACGACGCTGACCTACGGCTACGAGCCCTACGAAGAGCCGAAGATCGAAGAGTTCATCACCCGACCACCGAGCGCCTCGCTCGGTTCGCAACCACTGGTGAAGCAGAGCCTGTTGACTCGCATCCAACGGGTTGGTTGGCAGATTCTCGTCATGGGTGCGCTGGCACTGCTGTTCTTCCAGCTCGTCCTACGGGGCATGTTGTTTCCGCCAGCGAGTTGTGTGGGCAACGGCGGATCGGGCCCGATCAGCGTGACTTGCACGAGCAACAGCGAGCTCGAGATTGATTCGACCTACACCGACATCAATGCGACCTGCCCAGCTGGAACCGATCGGTTTCGTGTCGGCGACGGGCTCTGGTGCGTCCGGCCATACAACTGACCTTGGCCTCAAAACGAGCAAAGGCCCCGCTCACCGAGATGAACGGGGCCGAAGCACGAAATGACTGAGAGGTCAGCGGCCACCGCCGAGGAGCTGACCGAGGATGGCGCGACCGGCTGGACCGCTGAGGAGGTCGCCCGCGACGTCCATGAGTCCGCCGCCACCGGCGTTGTTGTCGTCATCACCGTCGAGCATGTCGAGGATGGCACCGAACATGCCGTCGTTCTGCTGGACCTGGGCACGTTCCTGCTGGAGCGAGCTGGCAACGTCGTCGCCGCCACCGCTCATCTTGCGGCCGATGTAGCCCATGACGATTGGTGCGAGGAGAGGCAGGAGCTTCTGCACGATGCCGCTGGGAAGACCCGAGCTCTGCTGGACCTGCTGCTCGACACGTGGGCGGCTCTGGCCAAAGACGTGGCCGAGGATGCGGTCGCCGTGGCGAGTCGCCTGCTGCTGGGCCCACGGGCTTCCGCCGAAGACGGCGCCGAGGCTGTCGAGGATCGAACCGTCGTGATCGTTGCCCAGTGCGTTGGCGATTGCGGATGCGCCGTCGGGCTGGCGGCTGTTGCGAGCCAGACCACCGAGGATGGCGGGAAGCGCAGCGGCAACGCCCTTGCTGACCAGCTCGTTGTCGGCGCCAAGTGCGCCAGCGAGTTGGCCGAGGGTGTCGCCGCCGAGGGCGCCTGCGATTTCTTCGAGCATGGAGGCCATGTGATGTTCCTTCCGGCCAGTCGGCCGAGTATCGGGGATGGATCGAGGATCGACGCACGGGAGCGTACCTGGCCGTCGCGTGCGCTGCCGGATGACTGATCCGACGCGCTCGCTCGTCCGTCGTGTGGACTCTCGTGTATTTTCCGACGGCTCTAACGGCGGTTTTGTCGCGCGCATTCCCGACGGTCGTAGGGTCCCGATATGGCATCGGCTGTTGTACAGACTGTCCCGCTCGGCGCTCAGTGGCCCACTTTGGACCCGTTTCTGTTCTGCGCACACCACTGGGACCACTATCCCGAAGGGAACGGCTCGCTGGCACCAGCAGCGTCGCTCGAAGGACGCAGCATCGGCCAGGACTTCGCCGGCGTCGACGGCTGGAACATGTACCACGGGTCGACCGTGCCGGGCTTCCCGCAGCACCCGCACCGCGGCTTTGAGACCGTCACCTACGTGCGCCAAGGCTGGTGCGACCATTCCGATTCGCTCGGTGCGCAAGCCCGGTTCGGCGAGGGTGACGTGCAGTGGATCACCGCGGGTTCCGGGATCGTGCACAGCGAGATGTTCCCGTTGTTCAACGAGCAGGCTCCGAATCCGCTCCACCTGTTTCAGCTCTGGCTCAACCTGCCCGCCGAACGCAAGATGGTCGACCCGCATTTCTCGATGCTGTGGTCCGATGACGTGCCGACGGTGCAAGTCGCTGACGACGTCGAGGTGACGGTGATCGCCGGGAACCTGGCCGAGGCCGATGCGCCCGCGCCGCCACCGCAGTCGTGGGCGGCGGGGGAGACCGGCGTCGAGATCTGGCACGTCAAGCTTGAGCCGCACGCCTTCTGGACGCTGCCCGCACCGACGCCGGGAGCGCATCGCGTTTTGTACTTCTTCGAGGGCGACGAGCTGGTGATCGGCGACACCGAACTGGATGTGAACCATGCTGCCGTGCTCGACCCGGCGGTTGAGACCCAGATCAGTGCGTGGGGAGAGACGGCCGAGTGCTTGATCCTGTCCGGCATTCCGATCGGTGAACCTGTCGCCCAACATGGCCCGTTCGTCATGAACGACCGGGCGGGTATTGAGCAAGCGTTTCGTGATTACCAAGCGACCGGCTTTGGTGGCTGGCCGTGGCCGACCGACGATCCGGTCCATGGACCCACTCCTGAACGGTTTGCGGTGCGCAACGGCGAGCGAGAGCTTCCACCGAGCTGATGGGTCCCGACGAGATCGCACGGATCCGAGAGCTGCACGCGTCAGATGAACTCGCGCATGCGATGGGGGTTTCGCTCGCTGCACTCAGCGAGCAATCGCTGACGCTGGAGATGACGGTGAGAGCCGATCACGTTGGTTACCACGGGCGATGCCACGGCGGTGTGCTGTTCACCCTCGCCGACATCGCGATGTCCTACATCGGTAACCGCTTCCCCGACATGGCGTACGCCACGCACGCAGCGATCGATTTCATCGGCGGCGTCGACCTTGGTGACACCGTGACTGCCGTCGCGAACGAGTCGGTCCGCTCTGGGCGCTCGGCGATCTTTGACGTCACGCTGACGGTCGGCGACGAGGGCATCGGGGTGTTCCGGGGCAACACACTGAGCACGCGGTCGAAAAACCCGTCCTAGAAGGCGAAAAGCCGCCCGATTAAGATTCGCAAACAACCGGGCGAGCGCGAAGTCCGAGTAGATTTTCGGACGATGTCTGCAGATCCTTCGATCATCTACACGCTCACCGATGAAGCTCCGGCACTGGCGACGCGTTCCCTCCTGCCGATCATCGAGGCGTTTGCCCGTGCGGCCGGCGTTCGCGTCGAGACCCGCGATATTTCGCTCGCTGGGCGCGTGCTCGCGAACTTCAACGACTGGCTCACCGACGAGCAGAAGACGCCCGATGCGCTCGCCGAACTCGGTGAGCTGGCCAAGACGCCACAGGCCAACATCATCAAGCTGCCGAACATCAGCGCCTCGGTGCCGCAGCTCAAGGCCACGATCGCTGAACTCCAGGCCCAGGGCTACGCCCTGCCTGAGTTCCCCGATGACCCCGAGACCGACGAAGAGCAAGACATTCGCGCTCGGTACAACAAGGTCATGGGCAGCGCCGTGAACCCGGTGCTTCGCGAAGGCAACAGCGATCGTCGCGCTCCAGCTGCGGTCAAGAAGTACGCCGCCGCGAACCCACACTCGATGGGCGCATGGAGCAGCGACACCAAGAGCCACGTCTCGACGATGTCGTCGGGCGACTTCCGCCACAACGAGCAGTCGGTGACGATGGCTGCGGCAGACACCGTGCGCATCGAGTTCACCGGCCCTGACGGCACCGAAGTCCTCAAAGAGGTTCCCGTGCTCGCTGGCGAAGTCGTCGACTCGACCTTCATGTCCAAGGCTGCGCTCCAGACGTTCCTGAGCGAACAGGTCGCCGACGCTCGCGACCAGGGCGTGCTGTTCTCGCTGCACATGAAAGCCACGATGATGAAGGTCAGCGACCCGATCATCTTTGGTCACGGCGTTCGCTCGTACTTCCCCGAGATGTTCGACGAGTTCGGTGCCGCCCTCGACGAGGCCGACGCCAACCCGAACAACGGGCTCGGCAACGTCGTCGCGTCGCTCGACGAAGTCGACGCGGACACCCGTGCCGCCGTCGAAGCTGCCATCCAGGCTGCCTATGACCGAGGCCCCGGCCTGGCCATGGTGAACAGCGACCGCGGCATCACCAACCTCCACGTGCCGAGCGACGTCATCATCGACGCCTCGATGCCGGCCATGATCCGCACCAGCGGCATGATGTGGAACGCCGCCGGCGAGCTGCAAGAGACCAAGGCCGTCATCCCCGACTCGAGCTACGCAGACCTCTACGTCGAGACCTTCAACCACTGCCGTGAACACGGCGCATTCGATCCGACGACGATGGGCACCGTTCCGAACGTCGGGCTGATGGCGCAAAAGGCCGAAGAGTACGGAAGCCACGACAAGACCTACGAAGTCGCCGCAGCCGGCACCATGTCGGTCGTTGCTTCCGACGGCACCGTCTTGATGTCCCACGACGTCGAAGCCGGCGACATCTGGCGTGCGTGCCAGGTCAAGGACGCACCCGTCCAGGACTGGGTCAAGCTCGCCGTCTCGCGAGCACGCGCCACCGGCTGGCCCGCGATCTTCTGGCTCGACGAGACCCGTGCCCACGACGCACAGCTCATCACCAAGGTCAACCAGTACCTGGGCGATCACGAGACCGATGGCCTCGACATCCGCATCATGAACGTCGCCGACGCGTCGAAGTTCTCGCTTGAGCGTGCCCGCAACGGCGAGAACACGATCTCGGTCACCGGCAACGTCTTGCGTGACTACAACACCGACCTGTTCCCGATTCTCGAGCTCGGCACCAGCGCCAAGATGCTCTCGATCGTCCCGCTCATGAACGGTGGCGGCCTGTTCGAGACCGGCGCGGGTGGCTCGGCCCCCAAGCACGTGCAGCAGTTCGAACAAGAGAACCACCTGCGCTGGGACAGCCTGGGCGAATTCCTCGCACTGGGTGTCTCGTTCGAGCACCTCGCCGAGGTCAACGACAACCAGGTCGCAGCGATGCTCGCCGAGACACTCGATCTCGCCACCGAACAGGTGCTGCTGAACCGCAAGTCGCCAAGCCGCAAGGTCAACGAACTCGACAACCGCGGCAGCCACTTCTATCTGGCCATGTACTGGGCCCAGGCCATGGCCGATCAGGACAGCGACGCTGACCTCGCCGCGAAGTTCGCTCCGCTTGCCGCTGCGCTGGCCGAGAACGAGCAGACCATCGTCGACGAGCTCAACGCCGTGCAGGGCCAAGCGATGGACATCGGTGGCTACTACGCACCCAACGAGGCGCTGGCGAGTGCCGCGATGCGACCAAGCGAAACGCTGAACCGCATCATCGACGGATTCTCCGGCTGAACTGCGCTCCAACATGACGACGCTTCGACCGGCCGACTTCTTGCGGCCGGAGTTGGTCGCTCTGAATCGCCTGCCGATGCGAGCTCCGTTGGCGTTCTTCGCCGATGCGAACGCAGCCCTCGAAGGGAAGCGGCTTCGTCGCCGCCAATCGCTTGATGGCGAGTGGGACTTTGCGCTCGTCGAGTCTCCCGAACACGTCCCCAGCGACTGGCCGACTGCGGGTGGCATCAAGACACAACCGGCCCAAGTTCCGGGGCTGTGGACGATGGACCCGGCGGTCGACGACTGGCCGCACTACACGAACATCGTCATGCCGTGGGCGGGCCTCGAAGCTCCCGAGACGCCTGAGCAGAACCCGGTCGGGCTCTACGGGCGCAGCTTCACGGTCGCCAAAGCGTGGCTGCGTGACGACATTGTGTTGCACCTGGGCGGCTTCGAGAGCGTCGCCGCGGTCTGGTGCAACGGCATCTTCGTCGGCATGAGCAAGGACAGCCGCCTGGCGGCCGAGTTCCTGCTGAACGACGCCGTGGTTGCGGGCGAGAATCGCCTGGACGTCATGGTGATCCGCTACTCCGGCGCCACGTGGATCGAGGATCAAGATCACTGGTGGCACGGCGGCTTGCACCGATCCGTGTTCGTCGACGCTCGCCCTCGTGAACGCGTCGACGATGTGTCGATCGTCGCCGACTTCGATGCCGCGACGGGTGCAGGCAACCTCCAGGTGAGCGCCCATGCGTGCGGCCGTGCTCCGGGCACGGTCAAGGTCACCCTGTGGGACGGGGCCCGCGAGACCGCATCCGGCCGGATTGACGTGCCGATGGTGCCCGACGGTGAACCGCTGCAACAGCTCGTCACCAGCTACTCCTATCCCGGTCGCGTCGCCTCGCTGGAGCTCGCTGTCGACGATGTCCGAGCCTGGACCGCCGAGACACCCGAGCGCTACGACGTCACGATCGAACTGCTTGACACGAACGGCAAGGTCCGGACAGCGACGGCGCTCAAGATCGGATTCCGCCGAGTCGAAGTGCGCGACCGCCGCTTCCTGGTGAACGGCGTGCCGATCGTGTTCCACGGCGTCAACCGTCACGACCACCACCCCGAACTCGGCAAGGTGCAGACCGAGGCCGACCTGCGGGCCGACCTCGAAACAATGCAGCGCCACAACATCAACGCGGTCCGGTGCGCGCACTACCCGAACGATCCGATGCTGCTCGATCTCTGCGATGAGCTCGGGCTGTGGGTGATCGACGAGGCCAACATCGAGTGCCATGCCCGCCTGCGTTCGATCGCGGACGATCCGCGGTATCTGCCAGCGATGGTCGACCGCGTGTCACGCATGGTGATCCGTGACCGCAATCATCCGAGCGTCATCATGTGGTCGCTTGGCAACGAGTCGGGCCACGGAACCTCCCACGACGCGTGCGCCGCCTGGGTTCGCGCCACCGACCCCTCACGCCCTGTGCACTACGAAGGTGCCATTCAGCGGCGCTTCCTTGTCGAGAAGGCCGACGCCGATCTGGCTCGCCAAGCACCGTCAGCCCGCGAGCGAGCGGTCACCGATGTCGTCTGCCCGATGTACACCGCAGTCGAAGTTGTCGAAGAGTGGGCGGAGTGGGCCGAGTCGACGGGACGCGACGATCGGCCGTTCCTACTGTGCGAGTTCACCCACGCCATGGGCAACTCGAATGGCGGCTTCGACCGCTACACCGAGGCCTTCCACCGTTTGCCTGCGCTCGCTGGCGGATTCATCTGGGATTGGAAAGACCAAGGCCTGCGAGTCACCGACGATGACGGCCGCGAGTTCTGGGCCTACGGCGGCCACTTCGGCGACGAACCGAACGACGCGAACTTCTGCATCAACGGCATCGTCGGACCTGACGGCAAGCCACATCCGGCGATGGCCGAGATTGCGTGGGGCTATCAACCCGTGCGAGTCACGCATGTGCGGGGCCGCAAAGTCCGGGTCGAGAACCGTCGATCCTTCACCGACCTGTCGGACCTGACCGGTGAGTGGCAACTCGTGATCGACGGCATCCCGAGCGAGTTCGGTTCGCTCGACGTGCACGTTGCGCCTGGCACCAGCAAGAACGTTGATGTGCCGTTCGCAACCAAGCTTCCTCGCCAGGGCGACGTGCAGCTGCAGGTGTTCTGGCGAGCCGCAGACGGGCACCGGGTCGCTGCTGACGAGATCGTGCTGCGGTCGGTCGAAGCTGTCGACCTTGCGGTACTCGACTTTCCCGGTATCCAAACGGTCGCGCCGGTTCGCAGCGGCCAGCTCGTCCGCGTTGGTGGCACCTCGCTTCGTGTCGGCGAGAAGGGGCCAAGCGAGCTTGTTGTCGCCGGCACGCCGGTCACGCTCGGCACGATCGAACCAACCCTCTGGCGAGCACCGACCGACAACGACGGCGTTGCCCAAGGGTGGATGAGCGCCGTGTCCGGCGTGCGCAACCGCTGGTTGGCTCAAGGCCTGGACTCGCTCACATGGACGGTTGCGTCCACGGCGGTGCTCACTGGCGACGACATCGCCCTGGTCATGGTCGACCGGACCGCTGGCGAGGCCATGTCGACGACCCGCTTCGTGCTGACGCCAACGGCGATCGTGGTCGACGAGTCGCTGCTGCTGCCCGACGAGTGGGCCGACCCGCCGCGGATCGGCACCCGCTTCGAAGCTGATGCGTCGCTCTTCAACTTCCACTGGTTCGGGCCGGGGCCGCACGAGACCTATCCCGATCGCGTCTCGTCGGGACTCACCCGGATCTGGTCATCAACGGTGCACCAAGAACACCACGACTATGTCGTGCCCCAAGAGCACGGAGCCCACGAAGCCACCCGCTGGTTCGAGCTCGCCGCTGGCGGGCACGGCCTGCGCTTCGATATGGCGAACCCGCTCAGCGTGAGCGCTCGCTTCGCCCACGACGCCGCGCTCACTCGAGCAACGACGACTGCCGAGCTTGAACAGGCAGACACGATCGAAGTCCATATCGACGCCGCCCAACGCGGCTTGGGAACCGGAGCGTGCGGCCCCGACACCGCCGCTGAGCACCGGATCGATCCAGGCTGGCACCGCTGGCGCTTCACCATCACGGAGGTCATCTGATGAGCCCTACCTATGCAGGTCACGGTCCTGAGCGGGCCCGCTTCCACCTCGCTGTGCCGGTCGCCGACTTGGCGGCAGCGGCCGCGTTCTATGGCGACACGATGGGCCTGCCGAGGGGACGCGAAGCCGAGGACTGGATCGACTGGAACCTTGGCGGCCACCAGCTCGTCACTCACGTCGTCGACGGCTGGACCGGCGTTGCTGGACACAACGGTGTCGACGGCCATGCCGTGCCGGTACCGCACTTTGGTGTCCTGCTGCATCCCGACGCCTGGCAAGAACTCGCTGATCGGCTTGTCGAAGCGGGCGTGGACTTTGTGATCGACCCGACGATTCGCTTTGCCGGCGAGGTGGGGGAGCAGCGCACGATGTTCTTCCTCGACCCGTCGGGCAACGCGCTCGAGTTCAAATCGTTCGCCGACGACGACCAGGTGTTTGCCCGCTAGCTCGTCGCTGGGCGAGAGCGTCTTCGGAGCCGGGCCAGTCCTGCGGCTCCGAACAGGCCGGCGACGGCCACCCCGGCCAGCGCGAACGATGCGGCAGCAAAGCCATCGGTTCGGTCTGCGATCAGCCCGATGCCCCACGGTCCGCCGAAACCTCCGATCTCGCCGACTGCGAAGAAGAGGCCCGTGGCCGCACCCATGTCGGCGACCGAGATGTCCGGATCGTCCATGAGCGTCAGAAACATGAGCGGGATGGAGCCCGAGCGAACGAAGCCAAGTAGCAGCGTCACGACAACGACGCCGCCTTGGCCCAATGTGCCAAGTCCGATCGCACACAGCGCAAGCACCGTATAGACGCCGCCGAGTGCGATCGCTCGGGTCCGGCCGGGCACGAGCCGAGCGATCGTCAAAGAACCCAAGATGCCGAGCACGGTGCTGGCTGCCGCGATGTAGCCGGCGCCGTCGTCGGTCAGCCCGGCATCCGTCAGCATCTCGGGAAGCCAACCGTTGAGACCGTGACTGAACGCGAACGAGAACAAGCTGATCCACAAGATCCACCGCATGGTCGTCAGCCCGAAGAGTCGCTGCAGCGTGCCCTTGGCCATCGGCGCAGCTGGGGGAGCAGTCGTGAGCGAGGCTCGCGTCGCCCAGAGCCAGTAGCCACAGCACAGCAGCGAGATCGCTGCGCCGAGCCCGAGCACCGCTCGCCAGCTGTCGTTGAACAGCGGGAGCAACACGGGGTTCGGCAGTGCGAAGCCGAGCGCCGAGCCGATCCCGGGTGCAGAAACGCCGAGGCCGGTTGGTAGCCGCCGCCGGTCTTCCTCAAAGAGCGACGCGACGAGCTTGGGAGTGGTGATCGATACCAACGGCCCGCCGAGCCCGAAGATCGCAACGGCGAGGAACAAGCTGACCGCACCGGTTGCCAGCCCCCGAACAGCCAGGGACGTTGCCACAGAAAGGCCGCCGATGAGCATGGCCCGGCGCAGTCCGATGCGATCCACGATCGCTCCGCCCGGTACCGCCGTGAACACGTAGATGAGTGCCCATGCGCCCAGGATCGAGCCCATGGTTGAGCGGCTGAGATCGAGGTCGGCGCTGATCTCATCGACCATCGGCGGCATGAGACCGATCGCCAGGCCAAAGGCGAAATAGACCGCCATCACGCCAGAAACCGCCCACCAGGGCGAGGTCCCCCGAGCGGGTGCGGTCGGCATGGCAGCTCAAACTACTGGTCTCTTGTGGCTGTGCCCGCTATGGTTTCGGACGTGCGTCTTCTGCTTGCACTCCGACTTAGCGACCCGGCGGCCTGACCCTTAGCGGTTCCAGGGCCGACCGGGGTTACGCGATCCACCGAAGTCGAAGCAGCAAACAGGAGACAGAAAATGAGTGAACCAGTCAACGCGGTCCAGCGCCCTTCCGGCATGCCGCATCAGAAGTACCGTCCATTCCCCGCCATCGATCTTCCCGATCGCACCTGGCCGGGCAAGGTCATCACCGAAGCGCCGCTGTGGTGCTCGGTCGATCTCCGTGATGGCAATCAGGCCCTCATCGAGCCGATGGACTCGGCCCGCAAGCGCAAGATGTTCGATGCGCTCGTGGCGATGGGGTTCAAAGAGATCGAGGTCGGCTTCCCGTCGGCCAGCCAAACCGACTTCGACTTCGTCCGCGAGATCATCGAAGACGGCGCGATCCCCGAAGACGTCACGATCCAGGTGCTCGTGCAGTCCCGCAAGGAACTGATCGAGCGCACCTACGAAGCCATCGCCGGCGCCCACAGCGCCATCGTGCACTTCTACAACTCGACGTCGACGCTCCAGCGCGAGGTCGTGTTCGGGCTCGACCGTGCGGGCATCACCAAGATCGCAACCGATGCTGCGGCGCTGGCCAAGAGCCTCGAGTCGACGGTGCCCGACACACGAGTCCGCTACGAGTACTCGCCCGAGTCGTTCACCGGCACCGAGCTCGACTTCGCCCGTGACATCTGCGATGCGGTCACCGAGGTCATCGATCCCACGCCGGACAACAAGCTGATCATCAACCTGCCCGCCACCGTCGAGATGGCCACCGCCAACACCTATGGCGACATGATCGAGTGGATGCACCGCAACCTGGCGCGGCGCGACGAGATCATCTTGAGCCTCCACCCCCACAACGACCGTGGCACCGGTGTTGCTGCCGCTGAGTTTGGCGTGATGGCTGGCGCCGACCGCGTCGAAGGCACGCTCTTCGGCAACGGCGAACGCACCGGCAACGTCGACATCATCACGGTGGCGATGAACATGTACAGCCAGGGCATCGACCCGATGCTGGACATGAGCGACATCAACGAGCTGCGTCGTGTCGCCGAGCACTGCAATCAGCTGCCGATTCACCCTCGCCACCCGTACGTCGGCGAGCTTGTCTACACGGCGTTCAGCGGCTCGCACCAAGACGCGATCAAGAAGGGCATGGATGCCCTAGCCGATCGCGAAGACGGCACCTTCGAAGTGCCCTACATCCCGATCGATCCGCTCGACGTGGGCCGCACCTACGAAGACGTGGTGCGCGTCAACAGCCAGTCCGGCAAGGGCGGCGTGTCCTACCTGCTCAAGGCCGAGCAGGGCTTCGACCTGCCTCGCTCGATGCAGATCGAATTCACCCGGGTGATCCAGCACATCACCGATGACACGGGCAAAGAGATCACCGGCCAGCAGATCTTCAACGAGTTCGCAGCCGAGTACCTGGATCCGAATCAGCCGTACCGCCTCGATGGGTACGAGGCTGCGCAGAACCCGCAGGGCGAGGACAAGACGCTGCTGACCGCACGGATGAGCGTCGCTGGTGAGCCGGTCGTCGTGCAGGGCAGCGGGTCCGGAAGCCTCGATGCGTTCGTGCAGGGCCTTCGCGAATCGACCGGGCTCAGCTTGCGGGTGCTCGACTATGCCGAGCACGCCAAGGGCACCGGTGTCGACGCGGCGGCGGTTGCCTATGTCCAGGCGAAGGTCGGCGACCTTGAGATCTGGGGCTGCGGCATGCACACCGACATCACGACGGCATCGATGCGAGCCATCGTGAGCGCGATGAACCGGGCCGCCAACTCCTGAAAGTGTAAGACTCCTGACATGACCCAGCGGTGGCGACCTGTAGTTCTTCTGCTGGCCGCGGCCGTCCTGGCCACGTTGCTGCCCATCGGGGGCGTCGGCGCTCAAGAGGAACCGCCTGCGTCCTGCGCTCGCGGCGTCCTCATCGAGGGCCGGTGCCTGTCGATCGATGGAGCAGCTACGGACTGCCTCGGAGACGAGTGCATCGAGTTCGTCGAGGACGTCACCCCGGTGTGTCCTGACGGATTCGTCACGGTTGCGGGCGGCGACGAATGCGAGCAGATCTTGCTGGCGTCTCAGCGGCCCGATGATTGTCCCGACGGGGCCAGGGGCGAGGTCAACGACTGCCACATCTTTGTGGCCAAGGGTCCTGACGGCTGTCCGATCGGTTCGCTTGAGGTTGTCAGCGGCGACTGTAAGAAGCTGGTCGCCAATGCCCAAGGCGCCTACTTCTGCGAAGACGATGACCAGCAGCTACAGGGGCGCGAGTGCCGTCGGATCGGACCACAGGTTCCCTCGAACTGTCCAGCGGCGACGGTGCGCTTCGATGCGGCCTGCTGGCGAGTCGGCTCGCTGAGTGCTCCCGAGACCTGCGACGGCTATGGGCTTGCGAACACGGTTGCGTTGTCCTCGGGACGATGCCGCGTCCCCGAGTTGGTGTTTACCGGAAGCACCGGCTGCATCGAGGGGACCGAGCTTTTGCAGGGCGTCCAGTGGGTCGAATACGAGCCGCACACCGAAACCTCGGTGCAAGGACCTCTCGTCATCGGATGCACCGAGCGTGGCGACGTGGGTATCGCGGTTGCCACGTGCTTGTTCAACCGCGAACGTTGGGGTTATGCCGACGGCGACGTGATCGATGGCGTGGAGCAGTGCACCCGCTATGGGGCACCCGAGGTCGAGCAATGCGGCTCGGAATATTCAAAGGATGACTCACTCAGCGGCGTGTGCGCCCGATTCGCTCCGGTGTCGTCGTTCGATCCGCCCGAATGTCCCGAGGGTTGGGCCCTGAACGGGTCGAATTGCGTCGAAGCGGTCGAGTTCGAAGAGTTCGCCTGCCCAGCAGGCATGACACGAAACGACCAGTTCGTGAGTTGCCGCGAGTTTCGACCACTCCGCACCACCTGGATCTGCAACGAGATCGGGCTTCTCGCCTCGGACGGTTGCTGGGCGTTCGTTGGTCCGCAACCGAACGTATGCAACGCGCTCGGCACAGTCGATGACTGCTATCGCATCGACGAGCCTGTAGCCGCTGCGTGCCAAGCGGCATCTGGGTGCATCGGCCTCGGCGACGTCACGATCCCGGGTGATGTTGACTGCGATGGCGATGTCACAATCATCGACGCGCTACTCATTGCCCAGCACGACGCAGCGATCCGCGACGGCGCCGGCACCTGCGTCGAGCGGGTGCCGACGAGTCAGCTGTACCTGGGCGACGGCGACGTCAACGACGACTCGCTCGTCGACATCATCGATGCCTTGCTGGTGGCTCAGTGCGATGCGGGTTTGCCCGTCCTCGAAGGCTGCGTCTGAAGGTGAGCACCCGTCGTGCTGCGCTCCTCCTCGTCATTGCAGCGCTTATCGCGCCTCTACTCACCGTCGCCACCGCTCATGCTCAGGTCGCACAAGGAGAGTGCCGACGAGGCGTACTCGTCGAGGGACGTTGCGTGAGTGTGGATGGACGACCACCGACCTGCGAGGCAGCTTCGCCCTGTGTTGAGTTTCTCTTCGAAGCGACGCCTCGATGCCCTGACGGGGCCACGTTCCTCGGCGAAGACAACGTCGAAGGTCCCTGCGAGCTGCGTTGACCCACGACACCTCGGTCCGTCTGCGTAACAGGAACTCGAGGCGAACCTGGGTCGTGTTTCGTCTACGTAGCGGTGAGCGCCGATGGGTGTCCAACCAACTCAACGGTTGATGCTTCGATGATGACTACGAGTGGATGGACCTCGGTGACGGCCGTTGTACCCGTGAGGCAGCGCCAACGGTGGCGACATGCCCAGCGGGCTACTCTTTTGAGGACAGGGCGGGCGGTCAATGCGGTCTCGAGGACTGTCATGTGATCTTCGAGCCGAGTCCCGTCCTCTGCTTGCT
>CAZEMU010000022.1:25050-37801 GCA_964513315.1 uncultured Acidimicrobiaceae bacterium
GCGGTCTCGAGGACTGTCATGTGATCTTCGAGCCGAGTCCCGTCCTCTGCTTGCTGGGTGGCGGCTGCCTTGCGACCCAAGACATCGCGATTCCAGGCGACGTTGACTGCGATGGCGATGTCACGATCATTGATGCCCTGATGATTGCTCAATTCACGGCGTTCACACGCGGTACGAGCGGCACGTGTACCTCGCTCGATGCCAGCAGCGAGCTCTTCGATCGAGACGGCGACCTGAACGCCGACGGGTTCGTCGACATCATCGATGCGCTCCTCGCTGCCCAATGCGACGCAGGCCTTCCCGTGCTCGAAGGCTGCGGCTAGAGGAGCCCCGCAGAGCGTTTCAGAGGTTGGCTGCGATGGCTTTGGCCAAGGGGCCGGGGGCTTCCACCGCGACCGCATCGACACCGACCAGTTGGGCCAGCTTGTGCAGCTCGCCGGCCATGGCGGGGCCGACCTCGTCGATATTCGCATGGTCCTCGGCGAATGCGCTCAAGACTCGAAGCACACCAGCGTCGCGGTCGGTCTTCATGTCGCAGCGACCCACGAGCCGGTCGCCGAGCAGGAACGGCATGACGTAGTAGCCGTAGCGTCGCTTCTCCTTGGGCACGTAGATCTCGATCTTGTACTCGAAGTCGAAGATCCACTCGCCACGTGGCCGGTTCCACACGATCGGGTCGAACGGTGACAAGAACGCGGTCGCGTCAACGGAGCGGGGGAGCACCGCATCGGGGTCCATGAACACCGGGCGAGTCGCCCCCTCGGCCTGCACATCGACAAGTCGCCCGTCTTCGACGACCTCGGCGAGATAGCCGGGAGCGACCTTCTTGGGGAGACGGAAGTAGTCGACGAGGCAGCCGTAGGTGCCAAGCCCGAGCGCCTGTCCGGATCGAACGAAGAGTTCGCGCATCGCTTCGTCTTCGGTTGGCGTCGGCTGATTGCGGATCTGAGCTGGAACGATCCGGTCCATAAGATCCCATTCCTTTTCGAAGTTGCCGACTCGTCGGATACCGACGGCTCCGATGCGGAACAAGTAGTCGAGCGCCACCGAGCCGAGCGACCGGGATCCCCACCACTCGCCGCTGCGGGGCCGTGGTGAACTCAGCTCCGACGCCTTGAGGGGCCCGCGTTCTTCGACGTCGCGCAACACCTGAGCGATGTAGTCCGGCTCCTTCTTCGACAGCTCGTAGAGCCCCTTCCACATACGGCCTTGGCGCGCACGTTCCTTGAGGAACCGAAACCACGGCTCGTCTTCGACAGGAATGACGCAGGCCTCGTGGATGAAGTCTTCGATCCAATCGTCGTGGCGATAGGCGATGTCATCGAACAGCGCCGTGTCGTACGCGCCGAGCCGGCTGAACCCCGGCATGTAATGCGTGCGCACGATGACGGGTACCGAGTCCAGCTGGATCAGATGCAGCTGGCGCATGAGGCGGCGCAGATGCCCCCGGTTGACCGGCGTGCTTCGGTCCTTGAGCCCGAAACCCTGCGCACGCAGCGCTATCCGTCGGGCCTGTGATGCGTCGAGATTTCGTGCCGTCGTCACATGGCGACGTTACGACGCAGCACGTGTCGGCGGGTGGCTATCGGCGAATGCCAGCCAAACGGGTCATGTTGCCGAGTAACACGACGCCAGCGAGGGCGGTCACACCGAAGCCGACGCCAACCAGATTCGCCATGGCGTCTCCGGGTTCGAAACCTCGATTCATCGAGACCAACGGCTGGGCGAACTCGGAAAACAGGCTCAATGCCGCAAGTTCGATTCCGACGATGGCAAGCGGGCGGCGCATCATCCGCAACGAACCGATCAGGACCGTGCCGACCATCCACAAGATGGCGTGACCGATCTGGTCGGTCTCGGCCGGGATGTCGTTGCGGTCGATCAGATCGATCGCGGTGGCACGCTCGAGCCTTCGAGCAGCTTCGGCGGTGTTGTGGAGAATCTGGTCGCCAAGGATGGTTCCTCGATCAGCCCACAGGAGCCAGACCGCGGCGACGCCGAAGCCGATAGCGGCGACGAAGAGCAACGCACGGGGGAGGAAGCGGGCCATACGCGAACCATAGATCTGCTCTGCTCGGCTGTGACCGCGGGTCGCTGTGGCGTGTGACTCAGGCGATCGCTTAGGTGCCGAATCGACGGACGCCGTCGCCGAACGCGCCGGTGAAGAGTTCGAGCACTTCGCCTGGCTCGGCGTGACGGCCGTTGCCCTTCTTGGAGTAGATCAGGTCACCGTCGACCTCGACCTCGAAGACACCACCGGTTGCAGGAACCATCGTGAGGTCCTTGATGATGTGCTGGTAGTTGCTCAGCAGGTCGTTGGCAGCGCTCACGGCGCGCTCTGTGTAGTTTCAACTAA
The DNA here is from genome assembly GCA_964513315.1 of uncultured Acidimicrobiaceae bacterium. Classification (GTDB taxonomy): domain Bacteria; phylum Actinomycetota; class Acidimicrobiia; order Acidimicrobiales; family UBA10347; genus UBA10347. Next base: position 27,407 of record CAZEMU010000022.1, read on the forward strand.
AGCAGTAGGTGATGCTCACGGCATGCGTCTGGTCCATGGCGTGAGCCTAGCGATGCGCCCGAGTTGAGGGAACCACTGCAGCCGCTACCGAGCGGCCGCTACTCCGAGTCGACGTCGACGAAGACAGGATCCCGCTTCTCGAAATACGCCTTGATCGATTCCTTCTGGTTGTGGGTGCCGAAGAGCGCACCGATTTCGGCCCGTTCGGCGGCGAAGCCTTCGGCCATGGTGAGCGAGTCGGCGGCGCCGAGCAGGCGTTTCGCGGCTCGGACTGCGTCGGGGCTCTTGGCCGCGATCTCTCGTGCCATCGCCATCGCGTCGTCGTATGGCCTCTCGCTCACACGGGTCGCCAGACCGAGCTCGACGCATTCGGGACCGTCGACCATGCGGCCGGTGAACGTCAGCTCTTTGGCGTGATCGAGACCGACGTGGCGGATGAGCGTCTGCGTGCCAGTCATGTCGGGAACGAGCCCCCAGCGGATCTCGAGGACCGACATGCGCGCGTCAGGAGCAATGATGCGAATGTCGGCGCCCATGGCGATCTGGAAGCCACCGCCGAGGGCGACGCCGGTGATTGCGCAGATGACCGGCGCAGGCATCTCGGTCCAGCAGTAGGCGACTTGCTGGCCGCGGTGGGTGATTCGGGAGTCGTCACGCTCGATTGCCGAGGTGGCCTCGCCTGCGTCGGTATCGGTCTCAGCCATCTTTGAGAAGCTGCCGAAGTCGAGCCCGGCGCAAAACGCTCGACCTTCGCCCGACAGGACGACGGCTCGGACCGAAGGGTCAGCCTTGAGTGTCTCGCCAGCTTCGAGCAATGCCGTGAACATGTCGTTGTCCAGGGCGTTCATCTTGTCGGGGCGGTTGAGTCGCACATCGGCAACACCGTCGGTGATCTCGATCGTGACGCGATCGCTCATGTTGGTCTCCTTGAGGCGGAACGGAACCACGCTAGTTCGGCGCTGTGCACGAGCCCAGACCGAGCGCGCTGCCACGCCAGGGGAGCAGGTGCGGGTTACGCTCGCTGGTCGCCTCAGGACGAAAGGAGCCAGCGTGTCCGGCCGCACAAGCAGCAACCGATTGACCGCGTCGCTCCGGTCACCCTGGCTGGCAACGTTCGTAGCACTCTGCCTGTTGCTGAGCGCCTGCGCCGCCGATCCAGTGAGCGGCGAAGGTGACCGTGGTGCGGTTCCCGTTCCGACGGCCGGCGACAGCGGAGCCGAGGGCGACGACGGCTCCGAGGCGCCCACGGTCGGAGGTGCGACGGATCTGACCGCACCGACCGCGACTCCAGTCCCGACGCCCCTGCCCGAAGAGGAAGCAATCGAGGAGACGTTCCAGGTCGTCACGATCATGGACGAGAGCAATGTGCTCCGTCCGCTCGACGCGCCCGCCGTTGCCGGCATCGCGGCGCGCGTCGATGAGCTGAACGAGGCCGGCGGCTTGCTTGGTCGGCCGGTCGAACTGCGACGCCTCGACACCGAGTCGCGGGTCAGCCTGGCGCAGCGGTTCAGCGAACGTCTGTTGCGTGACCCACCCGACCTGCTGGTCGTGACCTGCGACGTCGACTTCTCGCGTCCGATTCTGGAGCTGGCCGACGAGCAGGGTTGGCTGACGATCAGCCCGTGCGCCGACGACGTCGGCTACTCGACCGGCGCTTGGGGTCCCCGGAACTTCACCTTCGGCGCGCCGGCTGGGCCTCGAGGTGCGCTCGCCGCCCAGGTCGCGCTGCAGCGCTACGGGTCGAGCGCCATGGTCTTGCGCGACGTTACCAACCCCGAGGCAGGCCAATTCTGTAGCGGCTTCGAACGGGCCTTCCGTGAACTTGGTGGCACCGTCGCCTATCGAGACGAGTTCTCCTACGAGACGCCCGAACCGCTCCTGGACCGCATCGCAGAACGGGCGCCCCAGACCGACTTCATCGTCCTCTGCAGCCACGTACCCGGAGGCAATCGAGGCGATGGTGCTCCGAACATCATCACCGGTCTGCGGTTCGGAGGATTCGGTGCACCCATCGTGTCGGGCCTGTCCGTTGACGAGGCCACCTGGTTCGCGCTCGTACCATCGCTTGACGAGATGACGTTCATCAGCTGGTCGTCGATCTTCGGCAACGACCCGAACGCTGCGATCAATGAACTGCTCAACAACGCCAGCGCGAATCTGGAAACGCCCACGGGTGGGGTGACCACCGTGCTCGGCTACGACACCATCGATGCGTGGGTCCGAGCCGCCGAGTCGGTGCAGACGGTTGACCCGACGTCGGTTGCAGCCGCCATGGCTGCGTTCCGCAACGAGACGTTCCTCACGGGTGACCTGAGCTTTACCGGAAGCGGCCGAATGGACGTGTCACGTAACTACCGGGTGCTACGGGTAACCGGCAACCAGGTGCTCATCCCCGAGATCGCCACCGTCGAAGGCTGAGACCAGTTCTCCGTAATTCGCGACCCTGCTAGATTTCAGGCTGTGCAACTTCGTCGTCGAGGGGGGTCCTCATGCGCACGCCGTTGACCATCAAGACCTTTGTGGATCGGGCTGAGTTCAGCTATCCAGATCGGGTTGCGATCGTTGATGAACCTGACCAGCCGGCTGCTCCGTGGCCTGAGCTGACTTTTGGCGACATCGCACGCAAGGGCCGCGAGTTCGCGACTGGCCTTGATCAGCTTGGTATCGGCTTCGGTGAGCGCATTGCCGTCGTGTCTCATAACGCAGCCCGGCTGCAGCATCAGCTCCTGACCGTGCCTGCACACGGCCGCATCGCCGTGCCGATCAACTTCCGGTTAAACCGCGAAGAGGTCCGCTACATCATCGATCACTGCGGCGCTCGATTGCTGTTGGTCGATCCTGAGCTCGAAGAGGACATGGCGTCGATCGAATGTGAGCACAAGTTCACGATCGGGTCGCCCGAAGCCGAGGCGCTCTACGTCGCTGGTGGCACGCCGGTTCCCTGGGAGCCGAACGAAGACGAGACGGCCACGATCAACTACACGAGTGGCACGACCGCACGCCCCAAGGGCGTGCAGCAGACGCACCGCTCGTTGTGGGTCAACGCCGCAACCTTCGGCTGGGACGCGGGTGCGAACACACGCGACGTCTACCTCCACACGCTGCCGATGTTCCATTGCAACGGCTGGGGCATGCCGTTCGCGCTCACGTCGGTGGGCGCCAAGCAGATCGTGCTGCGCAAGGTCGACGGCCACGAAATCCTTCGTCGAGTCGAACAGCATGGCGTCACGCTCATGTGCGGTGCTCCCGCCGTGGTCGCTGCGACGCTCGACGCGGCCCAGGAGTGGGACGGTCCGATTCCGGGCCACGGACGCACCCGCATGGTTGTCGCCGGTGCTCCGCCTCCGACCGAGACGGTCGAGCGCATGGAGACCGAGTTGGGATGGGAGTTCATCCAGCTGTACGGCCTGACCGAAACGGCGCCGTACCTGACCATGAACCGCTGCCGCCCCGAATGGGACGAGCTGAGTTCCGCTGAGCGTGCCGCCAAGTTGAATCGAGCCGGCCAGCCCGCACTCGGTGTCGACATCAAGATCAGCGAAGCGGGCGAGATCCTCGCTCGTGGCAACGTCGTGCTTGAGTCGTACTGGGAGCAGCCGGCCGAGACGGCAGCTGCGCTCGAGGGTGGCTGGTTCCACACCGGTGACGGTGGCGTGCTCGACGACGAGAACTACGTCGCCATCGCCGACCGCAAGAAGGACGTCATCATCTCGGGCGGCGAGAACATCAGCTCGATCGAGGTCGAAGACGCAATGTTCTCGCATCCGGCGGTGACCGAGGTTGCCGTGATTGGCGTGCCGCACGAGAAGTGGGGCGAGAGCCCCAAGGCCCTTGTCGTGCTCGCTCCTGGCAGCGAAGTCACCGAGCAAGAGCTGATCGACCACTGCCGCAACCGGCTGGCGCACTACAAGTGCCCGACGTCGGTCGAGTTCCGTGACGAGCTCGCCCGCACGGCGACCGGCAAGCTGCAGAAGTTCAAGTTGCGCGAGCCCTACTGGGAAGGCATGGAGAAGCAGGTCAACTGACCTCCTCCTCATCTGGCTCCCCGGCAACGGGGACATCTGACGTCGCAGACATTCCACGCGAAGCATGGCGAGCCCTGGCAGTAGGGGCCGCCGGTTTCGTGCTGGTCGGGTTCAACGGCACCGCCACGAACCTGGCCTTTGACGACATCACCGAGACGTTCTCGTCAGTTCCCGAGACCACGACTGCCTTTGTTGCGTCGGGCTATCTGATCGGTACGGCGGCGCTGTTGCCGTTGGCCGGACGGATCGCGGATCGGCGCGGCCGTGTCCGCATGTTCCAGCTCGGCGTGCTGTTGTTCGCGATCACCGCGGCACTGTCCGCAATCGCCCCAAACGTGTGGGTCCTGATCGGCGCCCGCGTGCTGCAATCCATCGGCGGGGCGCTGGTGATTCCGGCCTCGCTCTCGATGGTGCTGCCGCTGTTCCCGGATCACCGACGTTCAACTGCAGTCACGAGCTGGGCGGCAGCTGGCCCGTTGTCGGCTGCGATCTCGCCGTCGGTTTCTGCCGCGGTGCTCGAGGTCAGCAGCTGGCGATGGCTGTTCTTGGTGAGCGCACCAGCGGGTGTCGTCGTCTGGCTCCTCGGGAAGCGACTGCTCGAAGAACAACCGATCGCCCCAAGCAAGGGTCGCCTCGACGCGTTGGGTTCGGTGCTCGGCACCGTCGCCATTGCCTCGATGGTGTTCGCGATCGGCAAGGGAGACGACTGGGGCTGGACAAGCGCTGCCATTCTGATCTCGTTCGCACTGGCGGCCGGCTCGCTGATCGGCTTCTTCGTGCAATCGAAGCGGCACCCCGAGCCGCTGATCGACCTGCGCCTGTTCCGCATCCGCCAGGTGTGGATGACCAACCTGGCGAACACGTTCGTATCGGTGACGAGCCTTGCGATCTGGCTCGTCTGGCCGCTGTACCTGCAACGCGTCTGGGACTACTCCAGCTTGCAGGTCGGACTGGCGCTCACGCCCGGCCCGATCGCAGCCGCGACCATGAGCATGCTTGGTGGTCGCATCGCTGATCGCGTCGGGCACCGTGTGCCGATCGTCGTTGGCTCGCTCGTGATGGTCTTCGCCGTCGGCTGGTTCGTATTCGTGATCCCGCCCGACGGCACCTATGCGACCGGGTTCTTGCCGGGCATCTTTGCGTTCGGGTTCGGGTGGGGCTTCTCGTCGCCGACGATGAACAGCTTTGCGCTCGAAGCCGTGCCCGAGCCGCAGTGGGGTTCGATGAACGCCGCGTTCAATATGTTGCGCAACGTCGCTGGCGCGGTGGGTGTCGCTGCGGCCGTGGCCATCGTCGGCAGCCGGGATCGACTCGATCTGGTCGCTGCATTCGATCGAGCGTTCGGCTTCTTCCTGGCCTTCACCGTCACGGCCGCGGTGATCGTGGTGGTGGCCTATCCCCGCGACCCAACGAACGGTGCCTGACACCCGTTCGCGGAGATTGATGGCGCGGTGCGCTGCGATCGGTCCGGGCGGTGGGCTACGGTGAACTTCGACAAGTGAAAGCACCGTCAGGGGAGAGACCGGCTCGACCGGTCGCCGAAGGAGCAACCGCCCTCGGAAACTCTCAGGCACCCGGACTCTGACGGCGAGGCGAACTCTGGAGAGCAGCCGAAACCCGGCTCACCGAAGGGGCGACCGCAGCACGATCTTCCGCTGCGAGCGAAACTCTCAGGTATCAGGACAGAGGAGGGCACCACCGATGGAGGTGCCCGTATGGACGCTCAGCAACACTCATCCGAACCGAGCCAACACGATCGGTTCGTCGACCGACACGTCGGCCCCGACCGTGCCGAGATCGAGCGCATGCTCGGCGCCGTTGGTGCGGCCTCGCTCGCCGAGCTCATGGTCGACACGGTTCCCGAGTCGATCCGCGACGCCACGCTGTCGCTGCCCGATCCGCTCACCGAGACGCAGGCGACCGCCCGGCTCCGTGAGCTGGCCGACAAGAACGACGTGTTCGTGTCGCTGATCGGCTGCGGCTATCACGACACCGTCACCCCACCGGTGTTGCGGCGAAACATCTTGGAGAACCCGGCTTGGTACACGGCGTACACGCCGTACCAGCCTGAGATCAGCCAAGGTCGCCTCGAGGCACTCCTCAACTTCCAGACGTTGGTCAGCGACCTGTCCGGCTTGCCGCTCGCCAACGCATCGCTGCTCGACGAGGCCACCGCAGCCGCCGAGGCGATGGTCATGCTCATGCGGTTGGCACGCAACGACCGCACCGTGTTCCGGGTCGATGCCGCCGTGCATCCGCAGACGCTCGCCGTCATCGAGAGCCGCGCCGAACCAATCGGCGTCGAGGTTCGCGTTGCCGACCGGAGCGAACCGGTTGGCGAAGAAGTCTTTGGCGTGCTGTTCCAATACCCGGGTACGACGGGCGAGGTCTATGACCTCGAACCGCTGATCGCCACGGCGAACGAGGCGGGCGCATTGACTGCGGTCGCGGCTGACTTGTTGTCGCTGGTGGTGCTTCGAGCACCCGGCCACGCCGGCGCCGACGTGGTCGTCGGATCGACGCAACGCTTCGGCGTACCGATGGGCTGCGGCGGTCCCCACGCTGCCTTCATCGCCGCCCGTGAAGGCGCCGAACGTTCGCTACCCGGTCGAGTCGTCGGCGTCTCCGTCGACACCGAAGGCCGCCCCGCATTGCGCCTGGCGCTGCAGACCCGTGAGCAGCACATCCGTCGGGACAAGGCCACCAGCAATATCTGCACCGCCCAGGTTCTGCTCGCCGTGATGGCGTCGATGTACGCCTGCTGGCACGGCCCCGACGGCCTCCGCCGCATCGCCAACCGGGTGCACTCGCTGACAACAGAACTCGCCGCAGGACTGCTCGAGCGTGGCTTGCCGCTGCGTCACACGACTTGGTTCGACACCCTCGCGGTCGAAGTGCCTGGCGGCGCCGCCGACGTTGTTGCTGCCGCAGCGAGTGACGGCATCAACCTCCGCCACGTCGACGACGACACCGTTGGCATCAGCCTCGACGAGACCACGACACCGGACATCGTCACCCGAGTGCTGCGTGCGTTCGGTGCCAAGCCCAAGGGCCGGGCACTGGACTCGCCGCTTGAAGGCTTGCTGCGCACCGACGAGATCCTCGAATACGCCCCGTTCCACCGTTACCGCTCCGAGACCGAGATGCTGCGCTACCTGCGTGCGCTCTCGGACCGCGATCTGGCCCTGGACCGCACCATGATCCCGCTGGGTTCATGCACGATGAAGCTGAACGCCACCACCGAGATGGAACCGGTCACGTGGCCTGAGTTCGCGAACCTGCATCCGTTCGCGCCGGCCGAACAGCGTGCGGGCACCGCTGAGCTGGTCTCCGAGCTCGAAGCATGGCTGGCTGAGGTCACCGGCTACGCGGCCGTATCGATCCAACCGAATGCTGGATCGCAGGGCGAGCTTGCTGGCCTTCTGGCAATCCGTGCCTGGCACCGCGCCAACGGTGACATGGAGCGAGACATCTGCCTGATCCCGTCATCAGCTCACGGGACCAACGCGGCCAGCGCCGTGATGGCCGGCATGCGGGTCGTCGTCGTGGCGTGTAACGACGATGGCGACGTCGACCTCGATGACCTGCGGGCCAAGATCGAAGACCACGGCTCCGCGCTCGCCGCGATCATGGTCACCTATCCATCAACGCACGGCGTGTTCGAGGCCGAGATCCGCACGCTGTGTGGCTTGGTCCACGACGCCGGCGGTCAGGTCTACGTCGACGGAGCGAACCTCAACGCGCTCGTCGGCCTCGCTCGACCGGGGCGTTTCGGCGCCGACGTGTCCCACCTCAACCTGCACAAGACGTTCTGCATCCCACACGGCGGAGGCGGCCCCGGCGTCGGACCTGTTGCCGTTGGCGCCCACCTCGCTCCGTACCTGCCCGGGCATCCCGGCGATGTCGAGTTGGCTGACCGACAGGGCCCGACCATCTCGGCGGCGCCGTGGGGTTCGGCCGGCATCTTGCAGATTCCGTATGCGTACATCGCCATGATGGGTGCCGACGGTCTGCGTCACGCGACCGAAGTCGCAGTCCTGAGTGCGAACTACGTTGCCGCCAAGCTCGACCCGTACTTCCCGGTTCTGTACAGCGGTGACAACGGGCGAGTGGCCCATGAGTGCATCCTCGACCTGCGCCCTCTGCGAGAGCGGACGGGCATCACCGTTGACGACGTCGCCAAGCGGCTCATCGACTACGGCTTCCATGCCCCGACCATGTCGTTCCCGGTTGCGGGCACGCTGATGGTCGAGCCGACCGAATCCGAATCGCTCACCGAGATCGATCGCTTCTGCGACGCAATGATCGCGATCGCTGCCGAAGCTGGCCGGGTCGAAGCGGGGGAGTGGAGCACCGAGGACAACCCGCTGGTGCACGCACCCCACACCGCCGAGACGGTTGCTGGTGACGAGTGGGAGCGTGGCTATCCCCGCTCGGTTGGCGCCTGGCCGGCTGGGACCGCAGGCAACAAGTACTGGTCACCGGTGTCGCGCATCGACGGTGCGCATGGTGACCGCAACTTCGTGTGCAGCTGTCCGCCGCTGAGCGAGCTTGCCGATGACGACCTCGCAACTGCAGGAGCCGATCGTGTCTGATTCCACGCTCCGCACGACCGCACTCACTGAACTCCATGACAGCCTCGGTGCCAAGCTGGTCGATTTCGCCGGCTGGTCGATGCCGGTCTGGTACGACGGAGCCACCGACGAGCACCTCGCGGTGCGAGCGTCGGCAGGCCTGTTCGACCTCGGCCATATGGGCGAGCTGTTCGTGTCCGGCCCCGAGGCTGGCGCAGCGCTCGACTGGGCCGTGCTCGTCGATGCATCGGCGATGCCGGTCGGGCGTGCTCGCTACTCGATGATCTGCAACGAAGCCGGTGGGATCATCGACGACCTAATCGTGTACCGCCTGGCCGATGACCGATGGATGGTCGTGGCCAACGCGTCGAACGCGGGCGTCGTCGCCGACGAGCTGCGAACCCGGTGCGCAAGCTTCGATGCGGTTGTTGATGACGACACCGACGATTGGGCACTGATCGCACTGCAAGGGCCCCAGGCCGCTGACATCTTGCAGGGACTGGTCGACATCGACCTGTCAACGATTCGCTACTACCGCATCGACCAGGCCGAGCTGCTCGGCCAGCAAGCGATGGTTGCCCGCACCGGCTACACGGGCGAAGACGGTTTCGAGCTGTTCGTACCCGGTGACATTGCCGTGGACCTCTGGCAGGCGCTGGCCGATGCTGGCGGTGATCGTGTGCGGGCCTGCGGGCTTGCATCACGAGACACGCTGCGCCTCGAAGCAGGCATGCCGCTCTACGGCAATGAGTTATCGCTCGACACGACCCCGTTCGATGTCGGCGCTGGCCGTCTGATCAAGGACGATGCGCCCGATCACGTGGGCCGCCAAGCACTTGTCGCCGCTGCTGACGGCCCGCATCGCCACCTCGTTGGCCTGTTTGTCGACGGTCGTAGGCCCGCCCGTGCTGGTTATGCAGTCACCCGAGGTGGCGCAGCCATCGGAACCGTCACGAGCGGAGCGCTGAGCCCGACCCTCGAACGTCCGATTGCGATCGCAAGCGTGGACAGCGCTCTCGAGGTCGGCGATTCTGTCGAGATCGATGTTCGTGGCAAACCGGTCGCCGCCACCGTTACCGGACTGCCCTTCTACACCCGCCCCTGAACGCACCTACCTTTCGCACCCTTCTTGGAGATCAACATGTCTGAACTACCTGACAACCTGCAGTACACGGCCGAACACGAGTGGCTCGCCGAGGGCGATCCCGCCACGATCGGCATCACTGCCCACGCCGCCGAAGAACTCGGCGAGATCGTGTTCGTCGAGCTGCCAACCGTGGGCACCACGGTCACGGCCGGTGACACGTGTGGCGAGATCGAGTCGACCAAAGCGGTCAGCGAGATCTATGCCCCCGCCACTGGCGAGATCGTCGAAGTCAACGAGGCGCTCGTCAACGCTCCCGAGACCGTCGGCGCAGACCCCTACGGCGAGGGCTGGCTGTTTCGCATCAAGGTCACCGAGACCGGCGAAACCCTCGACGCTGCGAGCTACGCCGCACTGATCGCCTAGCTCGCCAGCGCTGCTTCGGGGCTTCGAGTCACCCGCACGGCCCAACAACCTCGTTGGGCGAAGTGCACGTGCAGGTGATCGGCGTCGACATTGCTGAACATCTCGGCGACCTGGTCGTCGAGGTCCTCGCCGTCGATCACCGCGGCGTCGATCATCATGGCCTCGCTGTCGAAGGCCCGTACGGCGAGTTGGCGAACGGTCAGCTGGTCGGGTCGATCGAGGTCGACCTCGTGGGCGCACGGTTCGCTATGGATGAAGATCGGGCTGGCCGAACGATAGGGCGAAT
>CAZEMU010000022.1:37901-40034 GCA_964513315.1 uncultured Acidimicrobiaceae bacterium
TTGGCGACGTAGCGCACGCCGCCGCCTGCTCGGATGGCGGTGGCCGCTTCGGTCGAGAGCGGTTCAAGGACGTAGGTCGTTTCCATGTCCTTGATGGTGCGCGAACCAGCCGTGCCTTGCTAGCGGCTTTCGGACGTTCGCGTTGGCGCCCCGAGACGGGTGCGCTAGTTCAGGCGGGTGCGGGTCGTGCCCTCGCTGGCTTCGATGAAGATGCACTCGCCGGGGCAGATGATGGCTGCCTGCACAACGAGGTCTTCTCGGCCACGCGGGACCAACGCCAAGCTTCCGGCCATGCCCGGATCGTTCAACGCGACGCCATCTTCGACCACATAGGCGATGCCGTCCTCGAGCATGACGAAGCACTCGGGCACGCCGTCGACACAGAGACCGTCGCCGGTGCACAGATCCTGATCGATCCACACGTGGAGACGTGTGTCCTCGCTCAGGTCCGCATTTGCGCCATTGGCGGGATCAGGGGACATCGCCGCACAGTGTTGCGCCGTTCGACGACTTCGACACACCCCAACGGGCCCGATTCGCAGATTGTTCACACGTCACACCGACCAACAAAGAGCGGTCGATCTGGGGGCTACTCGCCGTGGGACTCGCGCAGGACTCGCTTCAGCACCTTGCCGGTGGCGTTGTGCGGGATCTCGTCGATGAACACCACCGACTGGGGAACCTTGAAGCGGGCGAGGTGCTCACGGCAGTGGTTGATAATGGTCGCCTCGTCGAGGGTCTCGCCGTCTTTGAGAACGACGATCGCTCGGCCGACCTCGACCCACTTGTCGTCAGGCACGCCGATGATGGCGACTTCGCCAACCGCTGGGAGCTGGTAGATGACGTTCTCGACCTCGGCCGGGTAGACGTTCTCGCCGCCCGAGATGTACATGTCCTTCCACCGGTCGACGATGAAGATGTAGCCGTCGTCGTCGACGATGGCAGCGTCTCCGGTGTGGAGCCAACCGTCGGTGAACGACTCGGCGTTGGCCTCGGGACGGTTCCAGTAGCCGGGGGTGATGTTCGGGCCCTTGACCCACAGCTCGCCGGTTTCGTTGGGGCCGAGGTCATTGCCGTCTTCGTCGACGATGCGGACGTCGGTGTGCATCGCTGGCAAGCCGGCCGAACCGATCTTGACGTCGCAGTCCTCGGGCTTGAGCGCGCACACGAGTGGCGACGTCTCGGTCATGCCGAATGCCTGCTGCAGCGCCATGCCCTTCGCGCCCCAGGCTTCGAGAAGCGGCACCGGCGTGGGAGAGCCGCCGACCGACGCACCCTCGATCGTCGGGAACGAGGCGTTCTCGAACTCGGGGACTTGGGACATGAACAAGAAGTTGGCGGGCACGCCGATGAAGTGCGTGACGCCGACCTCGGGACTCGTGAGTAGCCGTAGTGCTTCGGCTGGTTCGAAGGTCTTCATCACGATGTTGCGGCCACCGAAGTGGAAGCAGGGGTTCGCGAACACGTTGAGCCCGCCGGTATGGAACAGCGGCAGGAACGCCAGGTTCGTCATGCCCGAGCGCAGGCCGTAGAACTCGACGCAGTTGATGGCGTTGTAGAACGTCATGCCCTGGGTGATCTGGGCGCCCTTGGGCAAGCCGGTCGTGCCCGAGGTGTACATGATCGTGAGCACCGTCTCGAGCGTGTTGTCGCCCGCCGTGTAGGTCGCCGGGTCAGCGGCGGCGATGGCGCTCTCGTAGTCGGCGGCGCCGTCGTCGTTCGACTCCCAGTCGATGCGATGAGCGATGTTGGCGGCTGCGCTGAGGTCACGTGCCATGTCGGCGAAGTCGCGATCGTGGATGATCACGTCGGGACCACAGTCCTCGGCGATGAACGTCAGCTCCGACAGCGTGAGGCGCCAGTTGACGGGCACGAAGATCGCACCGAGCTTCCAACACGCGAACTGGACTTCGAAGAAGTTCGTGTTGTTGTGGGCGATGACCATGACCCGATCGCCCGCTGCGATGCCGAAGTCGTGTTCGAGGGCTGAGGCGAACCGGCTGGTCCGGTCCTCCATCTCGGTCCACGTGAACGTGCGGTCCGTGGCCAGATCCTGCATGGCCACGTCGTTCGGTCGGGTGGCGGCGTGATGCGCAATCCAGTCAAAGCTCTTGGTCATAGGCCGAACGTAGT
>CAZEMU010000023.1:0-6254 GCA_964513315.1 uncultured Acidimicrobiaceae bacterium
TTGGCGTCTTGTCGTTGCAGTGACAGCCGGAGTAGACGAAGTCGCCGATCTTCTCAACGAACTGGAAGTCGCCACCCATGCCGGCACTAGACCAGCAGTACGCGTCGCATCGGTTGCCAGCGTGGTTCCATGCGATGAGATCGTGGGTGTCGGCATCGTGCAGCTGCAGAACGTGCTGGCTGCCTGCCTGCCAGAGAGCGTTGCCCGCGTACTCGATGTCGTACATCTCGGGTCGCGTCGGTGCGTTGCGGATGTGGGGTGTGAGACCGGTCACCGAATCGCCGGTGATGGTGTCGACGGTGGCAGTCGTTCCGACGACGTCGCCGTTGACGGCTTGGAAGCGGCCACTGATATAGACACGGCCACGGTCTTGGTCAACACCGATGCCCCAGACGGAGCCGCCGGAGACAACGGGGTTCCACGATGGGTCGATGGTGCCGTAGTTGGCGCCCACTCGGGTCAGCTTGTTGACCCGCACGCGGGTGCCGCCGGGTCCGTTGATGTGGCTGAAGTTGCCGCCGATGTAGAGGAAGCTGCCGACGACTTCGAGTTCACGAACGATGGCGCGACCTTCGGGGTACCACGGACGCTCAACCCAGGACTCGAAGGTCGGGTCAACCTGGCCAGCCTGGTTGAATGCAGCGAGCCCCTCGGTTGCGGGCAAGCCGTTGATGTTGGTGAACTCGCCACCGACGATCAGGCGACCGCGAGGGCTGACTTCCATGGCGTGGACGTTGCCGTCGAGCTGTGGGCGAAACGATGGGTCCCATCGTCCGGTACGGATGGAGAAGCGTGCCAGGTGCGCCTGGTTGTGTGTCGTGCCGTTGCTCTCAATGACCTGCTTGAACTCGCCACCGACGTACATCCAGTCGCCGAGCTGCTGCATGTCCCAGACAGTGATGTCGAGCGAGGTGGTGGTGTCATCGTTGAAGCGGTCCCAGACCACGCCATCGCCCTCGATCGGGCGCATGTTCAGCGTGCGAGGATCAATCGGTGGGTGTTCGGCGACGACGCCTCCGGGAGCGCCGTCGGTGACGATCCACTGGAAGAAGGCAATGTCGCTGCCGTTTGCGCCCGAGACACGGAGTTCGATGGGCCAGCGACCAACGACCGAGGCCGTACCCACGATCTCATTGTTGGTGAACGACCAGCCGTTTGGCAGACCGACAACGTCGATCGAGCCGCCGTACGAGATGGGGAGGCGAATCGAGTCGCCGACGCTGTTGCGCTGGTCGCCGGGGTTGACGACAAAGGCGTCGCCGTTGCCGGGGGCGAGGACCTGGACTTCGGCGAGGGAAAGCACGCCGGAGCCGACCTTTTGCACACGGACAAATCGTCCGGTTGCGCTAATGCTGATCGCCGTCGATGCGCCGACAGTGGCCGTGAAGTGATTGCGGGCGACTGAAGCGTCGCTCACGATGTCGGTGAGCGATCGGCCCGTAAGGTCCGTTGCGGAGACGAAGACGTAGAAGTTTGTCAGCCGGTCTGCGCAACAGTCGGTGCGGTTGAAGAGATTGACGGTTCCGACACTCTGGCTGGCGCCGAGGTCGACCTGCCACCATGCGTCCTGCTCGACGAACGTGTGGGTAACCGAGCCGTTCTGGTACGTGCCATCCGTGTTGCCGTCGACCGCAAGAGCAGGCGCTCCGCCGAAGTCGACAGAGGACTGAGTGGTTGGCTGATTCAGGGCGAGGTTGGCCCCCTGAGCTTCAGCCTGGGACACGGTCCCAAGAAGTGTTGCGAACATCGCCACAACTGCAAGGACAGCTGTGCCAATGCGACGCCTAGGTGTAGTGCGCATCGTGGTAATGTACTCCCGGAGCTTCATGCTTCTGTTGGTCTCGAGGGTCGTGCTGGGCACGTTTGCCCAGAACAACATCTGAGTGGCCACTGACAAAGTTTGCGTGAACGCAGAACGTCACTTTTACTGTTGTCATGCGTGGCTCGCTGTCGATTGGATTGGTCCGTCGAGTGACCAGAGCGGTGCCTGACCTGTGAGTTGGGCAAGCCGCTCGACGTCGGCGTTGACCAGGTTCCAGACGCGCTGACGCGTCTCGGCAGAGATTTTTGCTGGCGGTAGCTGGTTGTGGTTTTGCACCGCAGTTTCACGACTTGTCTTGAGTCCCGCGAGACCCAAAAAGTCGCGAGTGCGGGCGAGCACTGCAGCAGGGTCGGCGTAGAGGTCTTCGCTGCGCAGCACGAGTACTTGCTCACGCGGCCAGTGGGCGAACCAGCGTTCGAGCGACGCGGCGTAGCGGCTCTGATCGCAGTAGGCGAAGTTGAGGTGCTCCCAGCTCACATAGCTGGGGTCGCGTTCCATGCGGTCGACTTCGCCGTCGACTCGGCTCGCCTCGGCGTCGATGGCAGCTTCGAACGTGTCGAGGGTTTCGACACCCTGCTTGACGCGTTCGCGGTAATGCGAGAAGGCTCGCTCTACAGGGTGTCGGAGAACACAAACGACCCGCGCGTCGGGCACAAGCTGGCGAGCTCGCTCGGCGGCATGCGGATGGCTGATGTAATACGGCGACGATTCGCCGACGATGTCAGAACCCAATGCGCTTTGCGTCGGGAAGTGCGAGCGATACCACGACTCGCCCTTATCAAAATTCACGTCGAAGTAGTAGGGGCCTTTGAGCTGCTCGCGGGCCGGGAACAATCCCCGCACACCAGGCGAAGCAGCGAGGCTGCGGGCCAGCGTGGTTGAACCGCCGCGCTTGGCGCCGATCAAAAGATACGAAGGCAACACTCGACTCGACGCCGTTGCGGTGCCGTAGGCACGAATGGCGCGCTTGGCCGCAGGAACGATCGGGCGGCGCATGTGCCACAGCAGCGACTTGTCGTCGCCGCGACCGTGATCGCCACGGCGGAAGTCGAATGCGTTCGAAGAGGCCATATCTAGATGCCCCGACCCATGCGGTGTGCCAGCCGGAGCAGGGCACCTGCGGGAACACCCATCACGACCGCGAGTGCGGCGAGCGTGCGCTTTTCGAGCGGGCGCAGCTTGACGGTTTCAACGATGAGCGTGAGGGCACGGCGACGATCGCCACCAGCAGCCGCAGCGAACGCCTGCTGGCCACGGACCCGAGCGAGGCCGACAGGAGCGCCGGCGAACTCGGGGTGCTTCTCGACGAGCACGCCAAGCGCATCGTCGATCATCGTCCAGCGTTCACGGAAGTACGTCGAGGGGTGCCAGTTGATGGTCACCAGCGGCTCGGGTACGGACAGAACCTGTCCGATGCGAGCGGCGCGCAGCAAGACGTCGTAGTCCTCGGCATAGCTGCCAGGAAGTTCTTCGTCGACCAAGCCAACGTCGTTGATGAACCACTCACGGTCCATCACGAAGCTCGAGGGGTGGACTTCGGTCATGCGATCGTCGAGGAACCCGTCGAACGTCAACCGGCTCTGTTCGGGGATGCGGTCAAAGTCCTCGCCGTCGTACCGGATGAAGATGCCGGTCGTGGCCAGGGTCGCCGTCGGCGCATCGCGCAGCAGGTCGACCTGCTTGCGGAGCTTGGCGGGAAGCCATTCATCGTCGTCGTCGCAGAACGCAAGCCAGCGACCCGTGGCGGCAAAGGCGCCGGTGTTGCGACCGCCTGCAAGTCCTTGCGAGCGAGCGTTGGCGATGGCGCGAACCTGGCGGAGCGGATCGTCGGACACGATCGACAGGTCGGGATCGCACTGGTCGAACACGACCACTGTTTCGATCGGACCTTCGTAGTCAGATGCATTGATCGCGGAGATTGCTTGGCGCAGCATGTCGGGCCGATCGCGGGTGGCGATCACAACCGACACCAAGTCGTCGTTGTCAACCGGCTTGGCTTCGGAGCTCATCTGGGTGTTCGTTCCTGGCCTAGAAAGTGCGGTCATCAGCGGCCTCGGACTCCGAGTAGCGGGCGACAGGGCTTGGCCAGCAGATCCTCGAGCACCGAGGAGAACTGGGCCAGCGTGGCGGTTTGGTTTGCGGAGACCTCGGGGGCAGCGACCTCGCCGCCGAGCACCCGACCGAGGTGGGTTGCGAGATCGTCCTTGGTGCGAGCGAGCAAAATGTTGTCTTGCTCGGCCATGAAGTCGGCGAAACGCATCTGGTGACCGTCAACGTGTTCACCGAGCGCAGGGTTGCGGGGCAGCACCACGGGAACGGTGCCGTTCGTGCGAGCTTCGATGATCGTGGACGGACCGCCGTGGCACACGATGGCATCGGCACGGGCCATCATCGCGGCGAGCTCGTGGCCTTCGACCCACTGGGAACCGGGCGAGACGGGCGTCTGGTTGCACGTGCCGTACTGCACGAAGACGTCGACGTCGTTGTGATCGGCGTGCCACGCATCGATCCAGTTGATGAATCGATCGAAGGGATGGTGGTCGGTTCCGACTGTGGCGAGGACAAACATGGGGGGATGTTCGGGTTGGGGGTGGGTCAATAGATGGCGCCGACAACAGAGCCGGTGCCATAGAGGTCGCGTTGCGACTGCCATTGCAGCAGGAACGCGTCGGTGAAGGGTTTGACGAGCCGAGCGGTGAGCGTGCGCGAGTCAACCCGGTCATAGACCTCGAGGTACACGGTGCGAACGCCCATGAGCCGGCCGAGCACGAAGAATGGAACCGCAATTGCAGCGCCGGTCGACACGATCACGTCAGGCCGTGAGCGGCGCAGCTCTTGCCATGCGAGGCCGAGGTTGCGCACGAAGTTGACGAGGTTTCTCGTCGTCGGCCCGTAGCCAAAGACAACATCGTCACCGTCGACGTCGACACTTTCGTGATCGAGCGTCACCCACCGACGCTCGAAGTCAGCGAAACAGGGCATGAGCAGCTTCATCTGCGAAAGGTGACCGCCGGGCGAGGCGACCAGCAGCACGCTCGAACGAGCGTCGGAGGCGTCAGACTTCATAGCCGTACTGGGCGCATGCGCTGAGCATCGCCACGATTGCGTCGAATGACGCGTCGCTGTCACGACCTGCGGAACTCATCTGTGTCGCGAGCGAGGCGATTTCCGATTCGCTCGCAGCCGAGGCCAGCGCTCCAGCAGATTGCAGGGCTTCTTGCGTGCGTGTCAGATCACCACGGTCGAGAAACTCGATGGCGGCTTCGGTGGTGGCGCAGGCCAGGATCCCTGCATCCGAAATGATTTCGATGTCACTGCCGTCGTCGGTTGGCGGGCCGTCGATCTCAAGATTATCGGACGGAACGGGCTGCTGCGGAAGCTGCGGCTGGGGCTGCAACGGGTCGTTGAGGGGCGGCGACGTTGGCGTTGGCGCCGGCGTGGGCGTGGGCTCGACGCTGACTGGCTCGGGCTCAGGCGTGCTGGTCGGTGCGGGCGCTGCCGTCGGCGTTGCGGTTGGCGTCGTCGCCTCGCTGTCGTCGGCGAGTTCAAGGCCAGGGATGCGGAGTCCTCGATCGCCGAGCGTTGCGGCGTCGAGACCGCCAGGATCGTCAGGGTCGTCGGCCCGGTCTGCGTTGGACTGTGAGTCGTCGGACTCTGGCGTCTCGGTCTGGTCGCCGTCTGTGGCGTCGGGTTCGGCGCTGTCGCCATCGTCTTGCGAGGCGGTCTCGCCGGTCGTTTCGACTGCGTCGCCGACCTGCTCTTCGGCGTCTTCGGGCTCGACCGCGTCGGTCGATGCCGACGCGAGCGACTCTTCAGCCTCGGCGACGGCTGCTGGCTCATCGCTTCCACATGCGGCCAGCAGCAAGCAGAGCGCTCCGATCACGGCGAGGGAGCGACGGGCAAGCCCGAGCGCGGCGCCAGGGCGGCGCGCTTGCGCCGAACTGCCGGCCGCTGATGCTGATCTCAAAACGCTCACTGCGTTGCCTCGTCGTTGTGGACGCCGTACTACGCCCTAATCGCCAATATTACTGACCGCCTAAACGGTTGATTCTGCGAAGGGTACTTTTGCTCACTCCAAACCTCGTTTGGGCGCGGGCAAAGAGCGCCAAGCGGCCCAGATGGGTATGTGGGGCGAGGCGAAGCGGCTTCCGAACGTTGTTTTGGACCGGTGAGATCTACGATGCGACGCATGGGCAGATCCTTCTTGGACGTGCGGGCCCAGCTTTTGTTCGCCTGCGTGACGCTTACCTGCGTGATGTTTGCGTCGGCATGCACGTCGAGCGCTCCGGTTGCCGGAGAACGGACGATCGCGGATCCTGACCCCACCGAAACGAGCGGCGACGATCCAGAGACAGCCGCGCCAGGCCCTGCCACTGCGGACGAACCCGACGAGGAGCCAGACCCCAACACCAACCCCGATGACCCAGACCCC
>CAZEMU010000023.1:6354-38145 GCA_964513315.1 uncultured Acidimicrobiaceae bacterium
ACCCCGATGACCCAGACCCCAATAACACGGATCCGGATGAGCCAGGGCCTCGCGTTGTCGAGCTCGGCGCTGCCGCCGGCCGCCGAGCCGGTCAAACGCCTATCGACGCCTTGGTCACTGTCGAAACCGTTGCTGACCGCCAAGTCGAGGTGCTGCGCAGCTACGCATTCTGGGATAGCGAGTTTCCGAACCTTCGCCAGCAATGGGCCAGCGATGGCGGCCGGACCCTGCACCTGTCCGTGAACGCTCGCCGCGAAGACGGCACCGTCGTCCCGTGGGAGTCCATCGCATCAGCCGTGCCGGGCACCCGGGTGCACGACGAGCTCATGGTGTGGGCGGATCGGATCGCTGCCTTCGACGGCCCGCTTCGACTCACGTTCCATCACGAAGCCGACATCGAGCCCGAGTTCGGCACACCGGCAGAGTTCAGAGCCGCGTGGCAACGCTTCGCCGACGTCATCAACGATGCAGCACCCGACATACCACTCGTGTGGGTCATGACCTTGTTCACGATGAGCCGGCCCGACGACGTCGAATTGTTCTGGCCTGGCGACGACTATGTGGACTGGATCGCAGCCGACGCGTTCAACTGGTTCGGCTGTCGCGGCGCCTCCGAAGACTGGCGCTCCCCCGAACTCCTGCTCGACCCATTGATCAACTACGGCCTATTGCATCCGGGGAAGCCACTGATGTTCGCCGAGATCGGTTCCGACGAGGACCCCGACGACCCTGGCCGCAAGGCGGCGTGGCTCGACGAGCTCTCCGAACTACTTGCGGAAGACCGGTACGCGGCGATCGAGACGATCGTGTTCTTCCACAACGACCATGACGACGAGTCGACCTGCGACTGGTGGATCGACAGCAGTCCCAGGACCGCCGAGGCATTTCGACGATTCTCCTCGGGCGAGCTCGTCGGCGGTCCGGCCGCGTTGCCAGCTCCAGCGAGCTGCCCCATCGTGGCCACAACGCTTGGCCGCGACGATGACCGGGCGGTCGTCGACGGTGATGGCGACGGTCGCTACGACTTCGTGTTTGGCGTAGAGAACCGGTTCCTTGGCATCGGCGACCAGGCCAACGACGGCTCCGATCACCGAGCGGTACTGCACTTCGATGCGCTCGAGCCGCTGCCCGCTGGCGCGACCGTCGAGCTCCGGGTACGTGTCGGATCGCGCCAGCCAGCGCTTCGGTCGCCGGTCGAGCTTGTCGTCTTCGAGGGGATTCCTTCGCTTGATCGAGACGCGTTCACTGAGCCCGGCACTTTGATCGACGCAGCGTGGTTCGATGCCAGCACGGTCGGCGGCCATCACGTAATCGACGTGACCGGCGATGTCGACACGACAACGCCGACCACGTTCCGGCTCCAGCTTGCGGAGATCCCACCGAACGACGACGGCAAGACGCCGTTGTTTATCGGCATGGGCGACGCAACACGCCAAGTCGATCGGCCCGCGCTCGTCGTGCGGTCCTGCGGCTAGTCAGTACGCGCCGTCGGAGCGCACAACCGCGGATGCGGTTCGGGCGAGGATCTGCAGGTCTGCAGTCAACGACCAGTTGTCGACGTAGTACAGGTCCAGGCGGGTGTACTCGTCGAAGCTCGCTTCACTGCGACCTGAAACCTGCCACAGGCCAGTGATTCCGGGCTGCACACGCAGTCGGCCATAGAGCTCGGGGCTCCAGTTGACCATCTCGTGACGAAGCGCGGGGCGTGGGCCGACGAGCGACATCTCGCCGCGGATCACGTTGAAGAGTTGGGGCAGCTCATCGAGCGACGTGCGGCGCAAGATGCCGCCGATACGGGTGATCCGAGGATCCTGCTTCATCTTGAACAGCGGGTTGTCCGAGTCGGCGTTCTGGCGGAGCGCCTCGAGCTGCTCCTCGGCGTCTTGCACCATGCTGCGGAACTTGAGCATGTCGAACGACCGACCATCGCGGCCGACGCGAGTCTGGCGGAAGATGATCGGGCCATCGGAGCTGAACCGCACGGCGAGTGCGATGACGAGCATGATCGGGCTCAAGAGCGTGAGCAGCGCTACGGACGTCACGACGTCGAATGTGCGCTTGGCCTTGGCTCGCCAACCGTCGCGATGGACGGGTTCGAGGTAGGCGACGGGGAAGCGGCCGAGCGGACGAACGGTCAAGCGACGGTGCATGATGTCGATGAGCGACATCGACAGTTCGACGTGGACGCCAGCTTCGACAAGGTCGCGGCAGAGGCGGTTGAGTGCGGCGACTTCGACGCCAGCACCGGAGATGAGCGCCGTGACGGCTTCGTGCTTGGCGACCGACGACAGCACTTCGGTGGTCAGCAGCGCGCCACGTTCGAAGTCGGTTGGGTCGACCCGGTGCACGATCTGGTAGCCGAGCGAAGGGTCTTCGTCGAGCATGTCCGAGAGCATGTTGGCCTCGGGGTTGGCGCCAACAAGGACGGTGCGGCGATGCATTTCGCCAGAACCACGCAGGCGATGGAAGCGAACTCGCCACACCTCGCGGATGACGGTCAAGATCCAGAACGAGCCTGCGGCGGTCGTGATGGTCCAGGTGCGTGGCAGCGCTTCTGCGAACAAGAAGCTGAGTACGACGGTCGACGCAAAGGCTAAGGCGATGGCCTGGGCCAGTAGTCGCCATTCGTCGATGCGAATGGCGAGTTCACGGGCCCGGTACAGGCCCAGGCCTTCGAGCCATACGAGCGCGAGCGCAAAAAAGAGCAACGGAGCAACGACGCCCGTGCCAGAGAACATCAGCGTCGTCAGCGCAACAACGGCGCCGACGCCAAGAACATCGGTCAAGCGAAGTAGTCGACGCTTGCCTTGGGCTTGACTCCCGCCAGAGTTTTGTGTCGCAGGAACGCGGCCGCCAGCCACTTCGCTCCCCGTGCGGGTAATGCTCATTCGCAACAGGCTATTGGTACGTACAAGCGGATCAAGCGGGCAATATCACCCAAAAGCACACCTCGACAAACCACCGAGAGTAGTCAACATCTCACTTTATGAAGCTGTGTGCCGACAGGTCAGGCAATCACTGTGGAACCACTAGCCTTCGCTTTCGGGGCACGACGACTCCCCAGGCCTTTTCCATGATCGACCGGGTAAGCGAGCCTGACCTTGACTGGCTCAACGCAGCGCTCTTCACGAGTGGCGGGTTCCTCGCTGCATCGGATGGGCGCTTCGCCGCGCTTCGCTCTGCCGGAGACCTGCAGCGCATCATTCCCCGTGACCGCCGCGCCGCAGTCGCCGCCTTTGCGAAAACCCACGACGGCATGAGCCGAGCCCGCCTGCTTGCCGGTAGAGCGACCCAAGCCGGCATCGCCGCCGGACTCGGCCGAGTCGCCTTCCGCGACGGCCTCACCCTGGCTCCGGAACTCGGACTCGACGGCGACCCCGAACGATCCCTACTCGCTCGACTCAGCCAAACCGTCCGCGCCTCGTCGGTGGCGATCACCCTGGGCCCGAAGCGCCATAACCGCAAGCCCGTTATCCAACTCATGCGTGACGGCACAACCGTCGCCTACGCCAAGGTTGCCTGCGACGATGTCACACAGCAGCTCGTCGCCTCTGAGGCCCCGTGGTTCGGACGCAGTGGCGACGCCCGCGGCGCACTCGCAATCCCGGCACTGCTCGACGTCTTCGACTGGAACGGCAAGACCGTCGCCGTGATGGCGGCCGCGGGGGTCGTCGAGCACAACCCCGACGCCCTCGACACACAGCGTATTGCGTCACTCACCCGCGACATTGCTCGGCTGGGCGATCGCCGGACCCGGGCCGTCCCCGAGCTCGTCGAGCAACGCTTC
The DNA here is from genome assembly GCA_964513315.1 of uncultured Acidimicrobiaceae bacterium. GTDB lineage: Bacteria > Actinomycetota > Acidimicrobiia > Acidimicrobiales > UBA10347 > UBA10347. The sequence goes on from CAZEMU010000023.1 coordinate 10,142, forward strand.
GGCGAGGCATCACCAGGCCTGCGAGCAACCGCAACGGCGGTCGCCGAACGTTTCGAGAACGACTACCTCGAAGTCGGCGCATGGCACGGCGATCTCACGCCCTGGAACACGATCAGCGAGAACAAACGCACCTGGGTGCTCGATTGGGAGTTCGCCGACGACGCCGTGCCGGTCGGCGCCGATGCGTTTCATCACCAGGTCATGGTTGCGACCCACCTTCGGGGTCGTTCGAATGCCGACGCGTTACGCGAGACCGAACGCTCTGCCGCCGAGACCTTGGTCGAGGTCGGAAGCATCTCGTCAGCCCCCGCGGCCTGGGCGGTCTATCTCCTGGAACTGGCCTGGCGCGACGAGCGACTTCGGGCCGCTGGTGTAACCCCAACCGGGCTCGGCGACGCCGCACACGAAGCGCTTACCGACTCGCTTGCTGCACCGGAAGCGTTCGCAGCCGCAGATGCCGCCGCCGGAGCCAGCGACCAGCCAGCCACCGGCCGCACGGTGAGCGAGACCGCCTCGGCCCGGGGCGGACTGCTCAACGGCGCAGCGTCGATCCTCGGGACCGGCCTGGCGTTCCTGATGACGTTCGTCATCGCAAACCATTACGGGGCTTCGCTCACCGGCGTGTTCTTCGGAGCAGTCTCGGCCTTCATCATCGTGGCTACTGCGATGAAGCTCGGCGCCGAAACCGCTCTGGTGTTGTTCATCTCGCGGCTCGACTCCGAAGGACGCCTCGGCGATGCGCGTCAAGCGCTGCGGATCGCCCTCGGCCCCGTGCTCATCGGAAGCGTGCTCGCAGGTATCGCCATCTGGTTCAGCGCGAACGCGCTCGCTGATCTGTTCACCGACGACATCTACGTCGATCAGTTCAGTTCAGTGCTTCGGGTCTTCGCACTCTTCGTTCCTGCGTGGGCGCTCTCGCTCTGCCTTCTCGGAGCGACCCGCGGCGCGGGCACCATGGCGCCGACCGCATACGGGCTGCAGGTAGTGCAACCCGTCGCCCAGTTCGGTCTGACCGCAGCTGCCGTCGTGAGCGACGCATCCTTGACCACGTTGGCGTGGGGCTGGGCCGCGCCGATCGGCTTGACGATGTTCGGCGCACTCGCGGCAACGCTTCGCCTCCTGCCCAGCGGCGCCAACCCTGCCAGCCCAACCCCGGCCAACGCTCAGCCAGCTATGAGCCGCGGGGAGTTCTGGGACTATGCGGTGCCTCGCGGCATTGCCGGGTCGCTCCAGATGGCGCTCGAGCGAGTCGGCGTGCTGCTCGTCGGTGCATTGTCGACCGCCGCGATCGCGGGCCAGTGGGCGGCGATCAGCCGACTCGTCGGGCTCGCCCAGCGCGTCTTCCACGCCATCGGCCAGGCACTCAATCCGCGCATCAGTGCGCTCGCTGCGGCCAAAGATTGGAGCAGCGTGTCGAGCGCCGTCGACCGGTTGACCCAGTGGACCATGCTGATTCTCACGCCCGCATTACTTGCGTTGGCGACCTTCCCCGAGGCGGCGCTTGGCCTCTTCGGCGATGACTTCCAGAGCGGCGCATCCGCACTTCGCATCGCGGCCCTGGTCGTCCTCGGTGCATCGCTGCTCGCCCACGCCGACAACGTGCTGCTCATGAGCGGCGAAAGCCGCTTGGCGATGCGCAACACGGGCGCGGCGCTCGTCGTCGCCGTCATCGGCTACCTGGTCCTTGTCCCCCTGTGGGCTGACGTCGGCGCAGCACTGGCCTTCGCTGCTGGCGTGTTCGTCTACCGACTTGCGTCAACGGCTCAGATCCGTCGCCGTCACGTGCAACCGTTCGGGCGCCAAAGTGTCACCGCGACCGTCGTCGCCGCCCTCTGTTTCGCGCCGCCGCTGCTGATCGCTCGGGTGCTCCAAGGCGACAAATTGGTCACGGCGATTGCAGCCGGCCTGATCGGGCTGGTGCTCTACGCCCCGGCGTTGTTCGGACTACGCCGCAGCGGACGAATCGAGTTGGCGCTCCGCTGACGCTCGCTTCGGCTCCAACAATCCACCGACGTCGAGCAAACCAACCGCGGCGGCGACCATGATGATCGCAAGCTGCTGCGGTGTGTGCCCGTAGAACGAGGCTTGGGCCAAGCTCACGAAGATCACCACGTGGCACCAGAGTCCGACATTGGTCCGGTAGCGGCGGGTGGACCAGAACATGCCTGCGATGAAGGCGAAGTACGCAAGCGCACCGCCCGCCCCGTGGCTGAACAGCACGATCCAGAGCTGGCCGTGCGTACCCGCTGGTGGCAGTCCTTCGCGGACTTCGCGAGGGCCACCGAAGCCGATGATCGGCGAGTTCGGCAGCTCGCTGAGTGTTGCTTCGTAGAGCTCGAACCGGTCTTCGGTGGCGTTCGGGTTCTGAAGATCGGACTGGATCGTGTTGCTGAGAGGTGTCGCGGTCAGCGCGATCGTGGCGATCAGGCCGACGCCCATGAGCTGCAAGACCACTCGGCTGTCGCCGCGGCCGGCAGCGCGGAGAGCTGCGTAGCCGGCGCCGGCAGCGATGCTGATCCAGAGTCCCTGGTTGAGCGAGAGCATGATCGGCACGACCGATGCGACGAGTGCGACGCGAGCGATCTTGCGGGAGAGTCCGAACCCGGTGATGGCGTCGTGGACAGCGAACGGGAAGAGCAGGCCCATCGCGGCGCCCCAACCGTTTGTATACGTGAACGGGGCCTTGGGTCGGGTCACCTCGAATCGGCCGAGGAAGCGTTCGATGTCAGCGAAGCTCGGGTTCACCACGTCGCGAACGAAGCTGTTCGCCTGAAAGCCTCCGGGCAACACGTAGGCAAGCGGCGAGCGGAACGAGAAGTCGCCCAGCAGCAAGCCCAGGTAGCCGCCGATCACGCTGGCGATGAACAATGCCGTCACCGAGCCGAAGACGACCCGTGCTGGCGTGCGGTCCCGATGCGTCAGCACGTACGGCACGATGAGTCCGACCGAGACGTACTGGGAGAATCGAATGACCCAGCTGTAGACGTCTTGTTGCTCTTCGAGCATGAATCCGCTGGCGGCCACGAACAACAGGAAGACGACCCACGCCATTGCGAATCGCGGGATCGCGACGGACTGGCTCTGCAGCAGCGAACCGATCATGAGGAGGCCAAATGCTGGCCAGATGAGTTCGCTCAATCCCATCGCCCACCAAAGTGGGAACAGCCCGATGAGCGCCGGCGTAAGCATGCCGCGCTGTCGGAACATCGTTGGGATCATGACGTGGCGACCGCTTAGTTCGTGATCGTGGTGAGCACGACGGAACCGAGCAGTCGGGCGTCGGTGCGCTGGAGCAGGTCGGTGACCTTTTGGAGCTCTTGGCGTTCGTCATCATCGACAACAACGGTGACACCGTCAGCGGCCCATGTGGCCAGCAGCGACGCTTCACGGCCGACGATGTTCGGGGCGTGGATGACGACCGTGTCGTACATACGACGAGCTCGGTTGAGGAAGCGAGTCATGCCGACCATCTGAAGCACGCCGATTGGGTCACCGGCGTGTTCGCCAGCGGTGATGACATGCATGTTGCCGACCCGCTGAACGATGTCCTCAGGGTCTGCCCCGCTGACCAACGCATCGAGCAGGCCCGGTCCGGCGGTCAGGCCGAACTGGTTTGCGATCATGCGCTTTTCGAAGTCGGCGCTGACGAGAAGCACTCGTGCTCCGGATTCGGCCTTGTTCCAGGCGAACCAGGTCCCGATCTGGCTGGCAGCGGATCCTTCGTCGGTGGTCGTGATGGCGAGGACTTGTTCGTCGCCCATCAGCTCGGAGACGCGGCGGCCGAGGCCGGAGAAGGCATCGGCACCGCGTGAGTCGCGGGGCAGGTGGCCGATCGGTGCGAGGCCGAGCTCGGTGAGGTCGTCGTCGCTGAGGTCCCGATCACGGAGGCTGCGGTCGAAGAACAGGGCGGCCAAGAGGGCGAGCAGTGCGCCGAGAACTGCGCCGGCGAGCACTGTCGGCACGGTGCGAGGGCGTTCCGAGGTCTGGGCAAGCTGGGCGGGGCTAATGACGTCGCCTGGGTCCGAGGTGAGTGCGCTCAGCAGCGAGATGTCGTTGGACACATCGGAGAGCTGGCTTGAAATGATGTTCTCGGAACGGAGGTTGGCGACGAGGTCGTCTTCGTTGTCTTCGCCCATTGCGGCCCGTTCCGCAATCAGCGCGTCACGTTCGTCGATGAGCTCGGACTGTCGGACTTCGAGTGCGGTGCGCGAAGCAGCGATCGTCTCGGCAGCGAGCTCGCCGCGGGTTGCGAGGTAGGACTCGGCGAAGTTCTGGGCGATCGAGCGGGCAACTTCGGCGTCTTCATCCGCGTAGGAGAACTCGAGGACCTGAGAGTTCTCGACCGCTTGGATCGAAACTTCCCGGCGCAGCGTTCGGGGCCCGGGCTCGCCTCCGAGGGCATCAGAGGTGCGCTCGGCGACGATGAACGAGCCGGCGAGCTCGCGTTCGGCGACGGTGTCGATAGCCCGGTTGATGTCGACTGCGCCACGGGTCAGATCGACGCCGAGCGGGCGGATAAGAACCTGGGACCACGATCGATTGGTCTCGGGCTGGGTGAACACGAATCCAAGGGCGAGGAGAGCACCGAGCAGCAGCCCGAGGATCACCCAGCCGCGGCGGGCCCAGAGAGACGAAGCGGAAAACTGCACGTCGGAGAACTCATTACGGTCGGCTTCCATACGCGGCACGGTATCCGGTGCGTTTTCGCGTATACACCACATCCGCGTGGTCACACCGAATCTACGCTGAACAGCCCAGAACGCCGAGAGTCAGCTCACCCAGCGTGATTCGTCCCTGATCCGATGGTCCTATCAGAGCACGAGATCGCCGTAGTTGGCCTCGACGCACCGTTCGTTCGCCATGTCAGACTGCGGGCATGGCCAGCACCCGCGATGTTCTCGCAATGCTCGATGAGCTGATTTCGCTCACCACCCTCGACGAGGAGAGTCCGCAGTCGTTCAAGGTTCGCGCCTACGAGAACGCCAAGCTCGGCCTCGAATCGCACGGGCAAGACTGGCTGGAGTACTCCGCCAAGGAGCTCACCGAGATCAAGGGCGTTGGCAAGGCGACTGCGTCGAAGGTTCGCGAGTTCATCGAGACCGGCACGGTTGAGAAGTTGGAGAAGCTGCGGGCCGAGTTTCCGCCTGAGTTCGCTGAACTTGCGCGTATCCCAGGCGTTGGCCCCAAGACGCTCAAGCTGATGCGAGCCGAACTCGACATCAACAATGTCGCAGATCTCCGCAACGCGGTAGCGCACGAGAAGATCCGCACGCTGCCCCGCATGGGCGCCAAGAGCGAAGAGAAGATCGGCAAGGCGATCGACCGGCTCGGGCTCACAGGCAAGGATCGACGCACGCCGATCGCCGACGCGATGCCGTTGGCAGAACGATTGGTCGAAGCATTCTTGGCGCTTCCGTCCGTCACCGACGCAGCGTTCTGTGGAAGCTTGCGGCGCATGTCCGAGACGATCGGTGACATCGACATCACCGTCGCGGCCACCGATCCAGGCCCGGTCATGGATGCAGTGCGGGCCCGGTCCGAGGTTCACGACATCGTCGTGAGTGGCGACACCAAGACATCGTTCCTCACCCAGCAGGGCCTACAGATCGATGTCCGAGTGGTTCTCCCCCAGCACTTCGGCGCCGCGACGCTCTACTTCACCGGCTCCAAAGCGCACAACATCGCACTGCGCCAGCGAGCCATCGACCGGGGTTGGCTCCTCAACGAATACGGCCTGCTGAGCAAGCTCGACGACGATGCGCCCGACGACGCCGAACCCGAGGTAATTGCGTCAGAGACCGAGGAGTCGATCTATCAAGCGCTCGGGCTGAGTTTCATCCCGGCACCGATGCGCGAGTCGACCGGCGAGATCGAAGCGGCTGCCGAAGACGGCGCGCCGGTGATCAATGATCTGATCCAACGCAGCGACATCAAGGGCGACCTGCACTATCACACCGACCGATCCGGTGATGGCCGATCGACCGTCGCCGAAATGGTCCAAGTCGCTGCCGACATGGGCCATAGCTACCTCGCGATCACCGACCACGGCGAGGACCTCGCCATCAACGGTTCGAACGCTGAAGAGATGCTCGAGCACCGCGAGGTCATCGCCAAGATCCAGCACGACCATCCCGACATGACCTTGCTGTGGGGATGCGAGCTCAACATCGACGCGACCGGCGGGCTGGACTACGAAGACGACTTCCGAGCGATGTTCGACTACACGGTCGCGTCGGTGCACTCGCACTTCGACCAGAGCGTTGCCAAGCAAACGGAGCGACTTGTCGCCGCGATCGCCGACCCGACCGTCGACTCGATCGGTCACCTGACGGGTCGCTACATCGGTCGCCGGCCGGGCATCGAGATCGACGTGGACATCGTCCTCGAGGCACTGATGCACTTCGATGTCGCCCTCGAGATCAATGGCTCACTCAACCGCCTCGATGCAGCAAGCGACGTGGTTCGACGGGCGGTCGAGCGCGGCGTCAAGCTCGTCATCAACACCGACAGCCATCACACCAGTGAGCTCGGACGCATGGAGTACGGCGTGCTCACTGCGCAGCGCGGCTGGGCGCCACGGGATCAGGTCATCAACACCTGGGACAGCGACCGGTTCCTGACGTGGGTCTCGACGCACCGCTCCAGCTGAGCCCCACCACAACGCTGCTCGCCGCGAGATCTGGCTCGTACGCGCGTTGTCCGCAGAACTACGGGCCGAACCTGCACTACGTTCGGTATCAGGCCGGGACTACGGGTCGCCGAACAGACACAGTCGCGACCTGGTGGGGAACCAAGCGATGCACAGCACAGAGGCAGCCCAGAAGCTGATCGGCGACCGAATTCGCGAGGCCGGCAACCATCGGTTGTACCCGGCCCGCAGCTTCATGTTCCACGAGCACGACGAGGCGAGCAGCGTCATGGTCGTCGATTCGGGGCTCGCCCGGGTCGACCGCACCTCGTTTTCGGGACGGATCGTGCTCCTCGATCTTGCGAGCTCGGGCCGGCTGGTCGGCGAGCTCGGCGTCATCGACGATCACCCTCGCTCGGCAACGGTCTCGGCGATCTCGGACACGGCCGTGCACCATGTGACCGCGAACGAGTTCCGACAGATGCTCGCAGAAGACAACGAGTTGCAGGGCGCACTCCTTACGGTTGTCGCCGATCGCGTGCGAAGCTTGTCGACCCAGTTTGTCGAGACGTCGATCCTCGATGCGCCTGCCCGTGTCGCGGCCCGCCTCGTTCGTCTGGTCGAGATCGAACAGGCACTCGGCCGTTGCAGTGTCGGCGATGACGGTTCGGTCGAACTCAAGCTCCCGATCAGCCAAGAGGAACTCGGTCAGTGGTCTGGCCTATCGCGTGAGGGCGCAGTCAAGGGCTTGGGCACGCTGCGTTCGATGGGGCTCATCGCGACGGGACGCAAGCGGGTGACGATCACCGACTTCGATCGTCTGGTGCACCAAGCCGACGCGAGCTAGCTGAAGCGGGTGGCTTGTGCGCAGTCGGTGTGTGCAGCTTCACGGCTGTCACCAATAGGTGTCAACGGGTAGGTTCACTCCCCGTACAGAACGAGAGGAACCGCATGAGCATTGGTGGCGTTCGCCCCGCAGTCGAGGCGATGCCGGTCTATCGGCCAGGCAAGGCCGCAGAGCAGGCCGAAGCAGAGCACGGCATCACCGACGCCATCAAGCTGGCGTCGAACGAGAACCCGTACCCGCCCGTGGCATCGGTCGTTGACGCAATCGCCGGGGCCGCCGCAGGCGTCAACCGCTACTGCGATCACTTGGCGATCGATCTCCGCACCGCCATCGGCGAGATGGTCGGGCACGACCTCAACCACATCGCCGTCGGTTGCGGCTCCGTGGGCCTGCTCCAGCAGCTCTGCCTGGCGTACCTGGATCCTCGCGACCAGGCCCTCTACCCCTGGCGGTCGTTCGAGGCCTATCCCGTCAACGTGCAGATGATGGGCGCCGAGTCCGTGCAGGTGCCGCTCGTCGACCATGCCTTCGATCTCGACGCGGTGACTGCCGCGATTACGCCGAAGACCAAGATCATCATGTTGGCGACGCCGAACAATCCGACCGGCACGGCGCTGACGGTCGACGCGATGCGTTCGATGATGGCCTCTGTGCCCGACGACGTCATCGTGTTGGTCGACGAGGCCTACCGAGAGTTCCTGGACCCGGGGTTCGGCGATCCGGTCGAGCTCATTGCCGATCACCCGAACGTGGTGGTGAGCCGAACGTTCTCCAAGGCCTATGGCCTGGCCGGTGTGCGTGTCGGCTACCTCGTCGCTCGCCCCGATCTCGTTGACCAGGTCAACAAGGTGCTCGCTCCGTTTGCCGTGAACGCGCTCGCCCAGGCGGCGGCGATGGCAGCCCTCAATGCTCGCGACGAGTACGAGCCCTTCTTGCAGAACATCCGCGATGAGCGGGCACGCGTTGTCGCCACTCTGACCGAGCAGGGATGGCAGCTCCCCGATGCGCAAGCGAACTTTGTGTACCTGGCGACGGGCGAACGGACGACCGACCTCTATGTCGAGATCGAGAAGCGTGGCGTCGTCACCCGACCGTTCGCAGGCGAAGGTATCCGAGTCACGATCGGCACTCCCGAAGAGAACGACCGCTTCCTCAACACCCTGGCCGCCGTCAGCTAGCCGGCGGCCGGTAGAACAATGCGAGCTGGCCGATGCCAGCGGCGACACCACCTGCGCCTGCGATCACCAGGCCGGTCCACTGATCCATGTCGTCGGCGATGCCGAACGCATCGTCGAGCGACCACTCGCCGGGCCCGAGCATGGCGAAACCGACTGCGGCGACGGCCAGGATGAAGTTGTACTCCCAGCCGGACTTCACGATGAAGAAGCCGTTGTCGCGGTGCACAACCCAGCCGGCAACGATCATCAACGCCACGAACCCGGCGGCGCTGAACGAAGTCAGGAGCCCGACGGCGAGTCCGAGGCCAGCCAGGATCTCGGTGCCTGCGGCTAGCCGAGCGTGGACCTTGCCGGGTTTCATGCCGATCGAGTCGAACCAGCCGGCCGTGCCGTCGAGCTTGCCGCCTTGGAACACCTTGGCGTAGCCGTGTGCTGCCATCGTCAGCCCAAAGGACACTCGCAGCAGAAGCATCGCGAAGTTGTACGCGTCCATGTTTCCCCTTCGGGATCCCCCGCGGTTCCCCCTGGGCGGCACCCTAGTTGGCCGGTCTGGGGCCTACCCTGACTGCGTGGGTCTTGTGATCAATGTGCTGATCGCCATCGCAGCTGGTGTGCTGATCATGCGTATCGGCATGAAGATGTTGAGCGGCTTTGCGACGCCGCCGCCTGAGCCGCCACCGGCTGGCGAGTTGCGGCGGGTGAAGATCATGTACCGCTGTGAGATCTGTGGCAGCGAGGTCCGTATGACCGTCGCGCCAGACGAAGATCCCGATCCGCCTCGTCACTGCATGGACGAGATGACCCTCGTCGTCCCCGTCGAGTAACAGCGACAGTCCGCAGAGCAGTCAGAGGCCCGCCAGGGCCGAAACCGCCGTGTCGCTATCGAGCGCCCGCGGATAGTTCCGCAGAGCAGTCAGAGGCCCGCCAGGGCCGAAACTGCGATTGCGAAGAGATTCAGTGGAACTGGGTGGCGGTCACGATGCCGCCAAGGATGAGGCCGAGGCCTCCGAGGAGGTACCAGTTGCTGGTGCCACCGGGAACCCATCCCATGTAGTTGAACATGATCATGAGGGCGCCGAGGATCAGCAGGCCGAACATGAGGACAGGGACCCAGGTCGGGCTGACCTTGCCGGGCACATAGCCCGAGCTGTACGGCTGGGCAACGGGTGCGGCCTCGCCTTTGGGCTGGGTTCCCTTTGCGGTGACTCGGCCACCTTGGACCTTGCGCTTCTGCGGACTTGCCATGGCAACAGGCTAGTGGCCGGACCGGGCGGGAGCACTCGCAGGGCCGACCTCGCTAAGTCGGAGCGCGCCGCGGGCTGTCGTGCGTAGGCTTTCGGCATGTCTTCCGGTGGCCCCAAGGTCGTGGTGATCGACAACTACGACTCGTTCGTGTTCATCCTCGTGCAGTACCTGGGCGAGCTCGGCTGCGACTTGGTCGTGCACCGCAACGATGACCTGACGGTCGAAGAACTCGCGGCATTGGAGCCCGACGCGATTCTGATCAGCCCCGGTCCGGGAACCCCTGACGATGCGGGCATCTCGCTGGAAACGATCGCCACGCTCGGCCCGACGGTTCCGACGTTGGGTGTTTGCCTCGGCCATCAGTCGATCGGCCAGGTCTTTGGCGGCGATGTCGTTCGTGCGCCTCAGGTGATGCACGGCAAGACGTCGACGGTGACCCACAGCAACGAGGGCGTGTTCGCCGGGCTCAATCCGAAGCTCACGGTCACTCGCTATCACTCGTTGATCGTGGACCGCGAGAGCATCCCTGATGCGTTGGAGATCACCGCCGAAAGCGAAGACGGCATCGTGATGGGGCTTCGCCATCGCGAGTTCCCGATCGAGGGTGTCCAGTTCCACCCCGAGTCGGTGCTGACCGATAGCGGTCATGCGATGCTGAAGAACTTCCTCGCCAAGATCTAACTCGCGGCTCAGTCCGCAGAGCAGGCCGAGCGGAGCGAACCTGCGATTGCGAAGAACGTCCGCAGAGCAGGCCGAGCGGAGCGAACCTGCGATTGCGAAGAACGTCCGCAGAGCAGGCCGAGCGGAGCGAACCTGCGATTGCGAAGAGACTCAGTTGTCGAAGCCGTTGCCCGGGTCGGTGCCGTCGCCTTGGCCGCCGATGGCCGGGTCGACGGTCGGTGCGGGAACCGGGTTGACGCCGCCGCCCTGGGTCGTCGTCGGCTGGGGCACTTGACCTGCGTTGGGGTCGGGCAAACCGATGATGACCTGAATCTGTTGACCTGGCTCTACGAGCGTGTTCGGGCCAGGGATGGTGTCGACCACACGGTTAACGAGGCTCGGGTCGCTCACGACCTGTCCGAATTCGACGGGGTTGAGGCCGAGCTCTTCCATCTCGATGATGGCGACGCCGCGGTCGATGCCGATCCACGATGGCAAGAAGAGCGCTTCGGGGCCGTCGCTCAAGATGAGCTGGACCGATGAGCCGGGCGGCAGGTTCGTGCCTGCAGGCGGCACGGTTTCGACCACGGAATTCTGTGGGACTTCTTCGTCGAAGGCGAAGTCGAACTCGGCCTCGACGGTGAAGCCTTCGCTCTCGAGGAACGTCCGGGCGGCATCGAGTTCTTGGCCGCGCACGTCAGGCAGCGGGATCTCTTCGGTGCCGGCCGAGACCTGGATCGTGACCGTTTCGCCTCGGGCAAGCAGTGAACTTCCGGGTGGGTCTTGGCCGACGACTTCACCGTCGGGCGCCACTGCGCTGGTCACCCGTTCGATGCTGACCAGGAAGCCAGCGCTTTGCAGCGTCTGCAGCGCCTGATTTTCGGTTTGCGTTAGCACCGAAGGCACCTGGTTTGCGTTGGCGCCCGTCGAGACGACGAGCAGCACTTGGCTGCCTTGGGTGACTGCTTGGCCTGCGGCTGGCTCGGTCAAGATCACTTGGCCAGCGGCGACATTGTCATCGGCTTGGAGTCGGCGTTCGACGACGAGTCCGAGCGCTTCGAGCGTGCTGCGCGCATCGGCCTCGCCGCGGCCGCCGACCGACGGAATCTCAACTTGCGCGACCTGGACCGTGGTTGGCTCGGTCGGATCCTCGTCGTCGGCACCGCTCTGCAGATTCGAGCGCAGCAGGATCAAGAAGCCGGCAAGGATCAGCAAGCTCATCAGCAGGCCCGCGAAGATCAATCCGCCACGGCGACGTGGTGGCGGCGAGTAGGTCGGCACGACCTGAGCGCCCTGTTGCTGGGGCGCAACCGCTGCGTGGCGAACGGGCTGGCCGGGGACGGCCTGCGCGGGCAGCGCTGTCGTCTGTTGCATCGGCGGAGCCACTGCCCCTGGCGGCGGTGATGCAGCTGCCGCGGCCGCGATCGCCTGTCCTTGGCGGAAGCGGTCCAGGTCGGCCAGCAGTGCTTCGGCGGTCGGATAGCGGTTGTCGGGATTCTTCGACAGCAGCTTCATGGTGATCGCCGCGAGGGCTCGAGGGATCTCGACGCCCTTCTCCGACACCGGCACAACCGGCTCTTGCACGTGCTTGTAGGCGATCGACACGGGCGTCTCGCCGGTGAACGGGGGCTCGCCGGTGAGCATCTCGTACATGACGACGCCGAGCGAATAGAGATCGCTGCGTGCATCGACCTTGAGGCCCTGTGCTTGCTCTGGCGAGAAGTACGTCGCCGTGCCCATGACCGCGCCGGTCTGGGTGAGGTTGGCGTCGGCATTCGCCGTGAGCGCGGTGGCGATACCGAAGTCGGCCACCTTCATTTCGCCCTTGGGCGACACGAGCACGTTGCCGGGCTTGACGTCGCGGTGTACGACGCCACCGTCGTGAGCGAAGCCAAGGGCCCGCGAGACGTCAAGCGCGACTCGGGTGACCTGCTCGGGCGTGAGCTTGTCGTCACGACGCAGAATCTGCGCCAAGCTCTGGCCCTCGACGTACTCCATGACGATGTAGTACGTGCCCATCTCTTCGCCCCAGTCGTAAATGCTCACGATGTTGGGGTGGTTGAGGCCTGCGGCAGCTTGGGCCTCTCGGCGGAACCGTTCGACGAACTTCGGGTCGGTTGCGTATTCGGGGAAGAGGACCTTGACGGCAACGGGACGGCCCAGTAACTGGTCGCGCGCCACGAAGACGTCGGCCATACCACCACGCGCAAGACGGCGGTGGAGCTCGTATCGACCGCCGAAAACGGTCGGCTTCCCGTCGGACATTCCGGCCAATGTTACGGCCGAAAGGGCACGACGGGCAGGCAAGCGGCCTGGGAGTGTTCCCCATCTCGATTTCCGAGGCCCGGGCGGTCTCTCTCAGCCGAAGTGTGCGTCGATCACGGCAGCCGCGATCGGCGCCGCGACGGCGCCGCCGGTTTGCTGTCCCCCACCCGGCACGGCCTCGACGATGACCGCGATTGCTAGCTCTGGTGGGTTCTCGGGAAGGCCACCGAACGCGATGATCCACGCATGCGTGTCACTCGTCGGCGAGTCGGCCACGATCTCGGCAGTTCCGGTCTTGGCACCGATGACCAAGCCGCTACGAGCGAGCGTTGTGGCTGTGCCTGCTTCGACGACGCCGACCATCAGATCTGCGGTGGCGCGGGCGACGTCGGATGACACGGCTCGGCGCCAGAGTTCGGGGGCGACGCGTTCGATGGCCTCGCCGCCCGCGCTGTCGGTGACTCGGTCAACGACGTGCGGCGCCAGGATCTCGCCTTGGTTAGCGACTGCTGCTGCGACCAACGCCATGTGAAGCGGCGTCGCCCGGACGTCGTACTGACCGATCGACGCCTGGGCGAGGAGCGACGATCCTTCGACGATGTCCGCTGGTGGGTTGGTATCGCTTTGGCCCAACACGATCCCGTAGTCCGTCGGGAACCGAGACTCGACGGTCAGCGGGATGTCGAAGGGCGGCGTTTCGTTGAAGCCAAACCGCTCGGCGGTCTCGGTCATGAGATCAGGGCCCAGGTATTCGGCGCCGAGTTCGGCGAACGACGTGTTGCATGACCGAGCGAGCGACGACGCCAGGTCACCACCGCAGGTGTTTCCGCCAAAGTTCTGCAGGGTGACGTCAGTCAGCGGTAGTTCGTAGGCGACGACTTCGGGGAAGACGGGAGCGGTCGCAGTGGCACGTCCGGTCTCGAGCGCCGACGCGGTCGTGATGACCTTGAACGTTGAGCCGGGAGGGAAGACCTCGCGATGGGCTCGCGTCAACAGCGGGATGTCTTCGTCGTCGTCGAGGACTTCTTTGGCCGCTCGGGCAGCTGTCAGATCGACCGTGCTGATCGTGTTCGGGTCAAACGTCGGCCAGCTGTAGAACGCGAGCACGGCACCGGTTCGAGGGTCGAGGGCAACGACCGAACCGCGGCGATCCCCGAGCGCAGTGGCGGCGACCCGCTGGAGTTCGCTGTCGATCGTCAGATGGACGTCGCCGCTGATGTCGCCGTCGCCGAAGAAGTCGAAGAACGAGTCGAAACGTTGCCCGTCGGTCCGTCCAGCGAGCTCGTCGTTGTAGCTGCGCTCGACCCCGGTGGCGCCGAACTCGAACGAGAAGTAGCCGGTGACATGAGAGTAGAGGCGACCTTCGGGATAGCGCCGTTCGCGAGCGAAGCGGCCTTCGACATCGACCGACTCGGCGATGACGACGCCGTCTGCGGTGACGATCTGGCCGCGCTTCTGGCCGAAGTCGCGCACGACGCGGCGGGTGTTCAGCGGGTTCGAGGTGAGGTCCTCGGCTTGGTAGACCTGCACGCGGTTGAGCTGCACGAACAGGATCGCGAAGAGCACGAGCATCGCAATGCCAAGCTGCCGAATCTGGCGGTTCACGGCGACGCCGCCGGACTCGCGCTGGCTCGTCGACGCCGAGCGCCCGGCGTCGGAGCATCGTGGGGTCGGTCGACTTGCTCATCGCTGATCCGCATCAGCAGTGCGAGCAGCGCGTAGTTGGCGAGCAGCGACGAGCCGCCGTAGCTCACGAACGGCAACGTCACACCAGTCAGTGGCAGCACGCGAGTCACGCCAGCGATGATGATGAACGCCTGGACCCCGAGCAGTCCAGTCAAACCTGTGGCGAGCAGCTTGGCGAAGGGCCGAGTTGCGCCAAGCGCCGCCCGCAAGCCGGAGCCGATCATGAGCACGAACGCCATCAAGATCGCAGTCGCGCCGAGCAGGCCGAGCTCTTCGCCGATCGTCGAGAAGATGAAGTCGGTTTCCGCGGCGGGCACGCGCTGCGGGTAACCGCGCCCCGGACCCGTGCCGGTCAGCCCGCCGCTGGCGAGACCGAACTGGGCCTCGACGATCTGGAAGCCGCCGCCGAGCGGGTCGTCCCACGGGTCGATCCATGCGTTGACGCGGGTCTGGACGTGGCTGAAGCGGCGCCAGGCGACGAGCGCGCCGCCGATGAACAAGACGAGACCAGCGAGCAGATAGGCGACCCGTTCGGTGCCGACCCACAAGACGATGAGGAACAGCATGAAGAACAGCAGCGACGTGCCGAGGTCGCGCTGCGCAACCATGACCAGAAGTGATGCGCCCCATCCGAGCAGCAGCGGCCCTGCGTGTCGAGGTTCGGGTAGACGTAGCGGGCCAAGCTTCCAGGTGCCGGTCCGGAACAGCTCGCGTTTGTCGACGATGTAGCTGGCGAAGAAGATCGCGAGCGCGAGCTTGGCGAACTCGCCCGGCTGGAAGTTGATCGGCCCGACGCGCACCCAGATCCGGGACCCATTGATCGTCTGACCAAAGACCGGCAGCAGCGGCAACAGCAGCAGACCAAGCCCGATGAACAGCAGGGTGTAGCGCCAGCCTTCGAGGTCGCGGCTGCGTCGAACCACGAGCAGGGTAGCTACGTAAAGACCGACGCCGAGGAACGTCCACAACGCCTGCTGCGCGGCCAACTCATCGTTGAGCCGGGCGATGAACACATAGCCGAGGCCGTTCAAAAGACCAGCGAGCGGAAGCATGAGCCCGTCGGCTTCCGGGGCCAAGAAACGGGTGGCCACGTGCGCGACGACGAACAGTCCCAGGATGATGATCAGAAAGGGCAC
Organism: uncultured Acidimicrobiaceae bacterium; assembly: GCA_964513315.1. Taxonomy (GTDB): domain Bacteria; phylum Actinomycetota; class Acidimicrobiia; order Acidimicrobiales; family UBA10347; genus UBA10347. The sequence continues at coordinate 25,787 of CAZEMU010000023.1, forward strand.
GACGTTGGCCGGGATCGACGACAGTCGACCAACTGAGGCGAGGATGTACGCACCGGTCGTGACCAGCCCGCCGAGGATGATGAGCACAAGCTCACCGTTGCGGCGGTGTCGACCGACGAAGAATGCCTTCATCGAGATTCCGATCGAGCGACGTGACGGTCGGTCAGGGTGCGGCGCAGATCAGCGGCGCCACGACCAACGCTGCTTTTCGCCAGCAGGCGATTCACCCGGCTGCTGGTCATCAGTCGTTGGCTCACTGGCGGAGTGGGGAGTATCGAACGTGACAGCATCATCAGAAGGATCGGGAGCCGAGGGGCTGGCCGGACCGTCGATGTTCGCACTGCTGGCGAGCGCTACGGGCGCGGCTGGCATATGCGACTCGGCTTCGTCGACAATGTCGACGACGACGGTCGTGATGTTGTCTCGCCCACCGCCAGCATTTGCCGCCACAACGAGCGCGTCGGCGGTTTCTTGTGGATCGGCGTAGGTCGCCAAGATCGTGGCGATCTCTTGCGCGTTGACCTCGTTGAACAAGCCATCGCTGCAGAGCAGGTAGCGGTCACCAACCTTGGGAATGAAGTGGAAGCTGTCGACCTCGACATGTTCGACGACGCCAAGGGCGCGTGTGACGATGTTGCGCTGCGGATGGACCTCGGCCTGCTCGGGGGTTAATCGCCCCTCGCGGACGAGGGCTTCGACCAAGCTGTGATCTTCGGTCAGCTGCTCGAGCACAACGCCGGTCAATCGGTACATGCGGCTGTCGCCAACATTGATCGCACCGAGCGAAACGCCGTCGGGCACATTGATGAGACCGAGCGCAACGACGGTTGTACCCATGCCATGCAACATGGGGTTCGCCGCGGCAGCGTCGAGGATGCGGCGGTTCGAATGCTCGACCGCTTCGACCAGCAGCGCCAAGTCAGGTTGTGCGAACCGGCTGACCATCTCTTGGGCAGCGAGCGAGCTGGCGACTTCGCCCCCGCGGTGGCCGCCCATGCCGTCGGCAACGACAGCCACGTTGCCCGACACGCTGTAGCTGTCTTGGTTGATCTCACGCTGCACGCCGACGTCTGTGGCCGCACCGATACGGAATCCGATCGTCACGAGAACTCCAGCAGGGTCGTGCCGAACTGGATGCGGTCGCCGGGCCGCAGTTCGGTGGCAGTGGTGAGTTGGTTTCCGTTAAGCACGGTGCCGTTGCGCGAGTCGAGGTCTTCGATCACGAAGACGCCACTGCGATTGAAGATGCGAGCGTGCACGCTCGAAACATAGGTGTCGTCGATGTGAAGTCCGCAGGTGGCGGCGCGTCCGATGGTGATTTCGTTTCCGAGCGCCCAGGTGAGTCCAACGTTCTCTGGCGGCTCGAGCACCATGAGTTGACCGATGAGCACGGCAACCGGCGCATTGCTTGCGACAGGTGCGGGCGCAGCAGCGACGGCGGCTCCGCCGCGACGGGTCGTGGTCCGCATGTTGGGGGCCGCGGCAGTGGTCACCGGCGGCACCGGTTCCGCGCGGCGCTGCACTCGAGTCCGCGGATCACGGAGCTCGTTGTACACCGACCAGAGCACGCGCACGAAGAACAGGTACAGGCCAGCGAGGACCATGATCTTCATGACGTTCAAGAGCGGCTCAGACACGGGCCTCCGAGCGTAGTGGGATGGGTCGAGCCGTCGTGTTCAGTGGAGCTCGAACGTGGCTGCGGTGGCACCAAAGACGACGGAGTCGCCGTTTTGTAACGGTGATTCTTGGATCGGTGACCCGTTCACCTGGGTGCCGTTGGTTGACCCGAGGTCACGCACGATCCAGCCGCTCGGTCCGAGTTCGATTACGGCATGGTTGCGGCTGACGTTCTCGTCGGTGAGGACGAGGCTTCCGCCAGGAAGGCGCCCGACGGTGAAGGGATTGCCAACCGGGAACCGTTCTCCCGTCGACAGCACGATGCTGGCCGATGTTTGCTGAGCAACGCCCTCGCGCCACTGCGCCTGCACCTGAAGCGTGCCCTCGGGGTAGTCGGCGGCTTCGACGAGCGTTACCGATACGGGGCCGAGCACGCGGTACTGCTCGTCGGCGATGTGGGTCCGAGCCGCTTCGATCAGTTCATTGGTGAGCTGGGTTTCGACCTCGGAGAACCGGCCGTGGTCGGCCGATGACAGGTACACCCAGTAGTGATTCGGTACGGCGAGGGCGCCATCGACGGCGACGGTCTGGTTGCCGTCGATCTCGCGCACAATGCGGCGCCCGATTTCGAGGGGGCTCAGTCCGCTCTTGAAGACGCGTGCAAATGTGCCCTCGACCAGGCTCTCGAGCCGCCGTTCAAAACGCCGTAGTCCCACGCACCGAACCTTAGGTGCTCGGACAGTGAGTCGTCATCTTCTCGGACTGGAGAGCGCTCCTCTTCGGAACCCGCCCCAGGCGTTCAGCTGCCTCGGTTGCGATCGGCGGCGATCTGATCGGCCATCGTGACGAGCGCGTCGCCGCGGAACTCTTGGAGCATGCGGGCATAGGCCGACTTGTCGAGTGCGGCGAGCGACATGGCCTCGGCCATCGCCGTTTCGACGAGTTGATCCGCTGGCACAACCATGTCCAAGAAACCGACGTCGACTGCGCCGGCACTGTCGGTGATGCGAGCCGTGGGCAGCGAACGCTGCAGGTGCCGGTTCGACAGACGCTCACGACAGATCGTGTACGCCCAGCCCGGCAGCGTCATACCGATAGCGACCTCGTTGAGGCCGACCTTGAACGGTCCGTCAACGCCAATCCGAACATCGCAGCCAAGAAGCATGAGGGCCCCTGCGGCGAGGGCATGGCCGGTGCACGCGGCGACGACAGGAATCCGGGCGCCATAGATGTGGCGAACCAGATCGCCACCGTCGGCGACCATCGTGGTGACTGCGCTCTGGTCACCGGCGCCCATCACGCTCAGGTCGAACCCGGCGGAGAAGCGGCCTTCGCGTCCGACGAGGACAGCGGCCACACAGTTGGGATCGGCCTCGGCTTGGGTGATCGCGCCGCGAATCTCCGCGATCATCGCAACCGATAGCGCATTGGCCTTGCCATCGTCGAGGTCGATCCGATGCACGGTTCGATTGGCATCATCGCCCTCGATCGGCACTGCGGTTGTCGTTACCCGTTCACTCATGCCCGCTTTCCTACCGGCCGCTGGCAGATGCTGCCAACTCGTTATGCGCTGAGCGGGGGCCGAAGCCGCAATCCGCCGATGCGGCCGCAAGTTCGTGAGCTGCTGCGAGGTCAGGCCGGTCGTCGGGTGGCCTTCCACAAAACGCACGGGCCCCGGCACCTGGAGGGGGTGATGCCGGGGCCCGTGTGGGTTGGATCAGTTCAGGGTGAGGGCCAGGTTCAGGCGCTTGCTGGCTCGGTGTCACCGCCACCCGGTGCACCATTGCCACGGCCCTCCCCCATCCGGCCGAAACCACGGCGGCCCTCAGCGTCACCGCGCTCACCTGGAACGGTGTTGACACGTTCGGTCACACGCTCGGCGAGTCCGGCGATCTGCTCGTTCGCTTCGTCCTGGGTGATGTCACCGGCGGCGACATGCTCCTGGATGTGGGCGGTCTTGTTTTCGACGATCGCATCGATCACGGTGTCGAGGTCGGCGCCATTGGCAGCGGCCACATCAGCGATGCTCTGGCCGGCTTCACGTGCTGCGTCCAGCACCTCTTCGCCAACACCGAGTGCTTCGGTCAGGACTGCGACACGCTCGGCCTTGCGGGCTTCACGGTTGGCCTGGCGTTCTGCACGGCGAGCGTCACGCTCTTGTTGGGTGCGCTCGGTGCCGTCCTGGACTTCGATGGTGTCCTGTGCGGCGGCGATGTTTGGCACGACTGCGGTGGCGCCAAGTGCGGTGAGACCGATCAGGCCTCCTGCGATTGCCTGCTTCATCCGGTTCATCTTCATGGGGGTTGTCTCTTTCCGTCTTGCCGGCGGTGTTGCCGGTCTTCCAAGGGGACGAAGATCATGTTGCAGCACGTTCCGAAGACGAACGGCAGGCGAAAGCAAGAGTTCCGGCAAGACGGGTAAGACCTTCTTTGCATGCCGAAAGGGCAGCGAAAGCCGGACCGTTGCGAGGCGGTGATTGCCCGGGGAAACGCCGAAACCCCACCGGAGAGGCGGGGTTTCGAGCATCTGTATCTGTATCTGTTGTGCGCGAGGGGGGACTTGAACCCCCACGTCCTTTCGGACACAGGCACCTGAAGCCTGCGCGTCTGCCAATTCCGCCACTCGCGCGTGGCGCTCGGAAGAGCGGCCCACACTCTAGCGGCGACCCCCCGAACCCGTCGCCGAGAATTTGAGCGGCAACCCTCGCCTTGCGGCTGCGGCCGCCGTGGTGACCGCCGGGTGCAAACTCTGGCTGCGTCGCTGGATGCGCAGCGAGCGACCTGCTGCAGGGTGGACGGCTCCAGGGGTGACAGCTCCAGAGTGACTGTCTCAACCATGGCGTAGGTTCGGAACAGAGCTTCCCTCCAACGAGTGGTTCGCCTTTGCTCGCACACGCTGGTTCCAAACCTGCAGGCGTGCGGTCCTGGCGAACTCACCACCTCACACAAGTGCGTCCGGTTCAGGGCTGGACCGATGCACGATGGAGCACACATGACCGCCGAGCCGAATAGCGACGCATCAACCGACACGTCGATCATCAACCGGGTGCGGGCCTTGATCGCCAAGGCCGAATCCTCGCCCTACCCAGCCGAAGCCGATGCCTTCATGGCCAAGGCCCAGGCCTTGATCAACCAGTACGCCATCGACGAGGCCCGCCTGCACGGGACCGACCCCACTTCGATCGGCCACGAGCAACTTCCGATGACGGGCAGCTACAGCCGCGAGCGGGCGCACGTCTGGGGCGCCGTGGCGCACGCGAACCGTTGCCAGGTGCTGACGTTCTCCAAGCCCGGGTCGAGCGCCGTCATGGAGCTCGCCTTGATCGGCCGGCCTCGCGACCGCGAACTGGTCAAGGTGCTGGCGACCTCGCTCGAGTTACAGGCCATGCGCCGCATGGCGGACTTGGACCTCGACCGATCGTGGGAGACCCCCGTGGTGCAGCGACGCAGTTTCCTCCGGGGCTTCGCCGGCGAGGTGTCAACCCGACTCGCTCGGGCCAAGGCCGATCAGCACGTGTTTGGCAGCGCCGCCGCCGCACTCGAACTCGCCGAGGTCGCTGTCGACAGCTACATGCACGACGAGTTCGACGTGTCGACTCGCCGCAGCCAGTCGCGAATCGATGGAGCGGCCTATTCACGCGGCCGCCGAGCCGGGGCATCGGCCGATGTGGGCGCCGGTCGGATCGGAACCAACCGGGGCGCACTACCTCGCTAGTTCAAGGGCTCTGCCTGGTCCGAAAAAGAACCAAGCGACCGGGCCCGACGTGACCCAGTCGCTCAGTTGAATTCGTGAAGTTAGACGCATTCCGCGTCAAACACGCGCATTGTGACCGAGACCACTGCGGAGGGTTCAGGTGTTGCGCAGGAACCAGCGGCGTGAAGGCTCTTCGCTGTCGTCTTCGCGGAAGAACGCAAGGGCGGCGATGCGCTCCGAGAACGTTGCGTCGTCGTCATCCCACGCGGCGGCACCGGTGGTGATGTTCGATGCGTTGGCCGTCAACTGCTCGCCCAGGTCCGCACCGCGGTCCGTCTTGCGGCGGTCGGTTGCGTGGATATCGATCGACGTGACTGGAGGTTGATCGGCCACAGGGACTGTCGCGGCGCGAGCAGCTTCGGCTTGCGCGAGCGATGTTTCGAGCGCCTCGATGCGGCGACGGAGCGCGGACACCTCGGCGGCGTGCGAAGCCTGCATCGACGCGAACTGCGCACCGTGCACTCGACAGACCCCTCGTTCTACGGCACAAGCTCCAGCTGATCGTGGAAGATCAGTCGTAGGTACGTGCTCGAGATTGGGCTGTTCGGTGATCGCCATAGCGGGTCCTTGTCTCCACATGCATTGTGAGACCGGTACCCCCGAATTCAAATGAGTTGATGTGCCCAGCCTTGGTGGCGTTGGGTACAGCTCGTCGTTCGACCGGTTGTTCGGAATCAGTTCTGCCCAAACATCATGAGCCATTGTTCGGCACTTTTGGGCGCGAACACCATGTTGTACTTGCGGGTGTCGCCCATCGACTGGCACGGCTCGGCCGAATACAGGTGCCCGGGGAACAGCACTGCATCGTCAGGAACGTGGGCGAGGCGGTTCGTCAGCGTGGTGTAGAGCTCGCTTGGATCGCCGCCGGGCAGGTCGGTCCGGCCGCATCCGTCGATGAACAGCGTGTCGCCACCAAGGAAGTGACCGTCGACGAGGAACGTCTGGCTGCCGGGCGTGTGGCCGGGGCAGTGGATGAGCTCGATGGGGATATTGCCGATGTCGAGCGTGCTGCTGCCGTCGTGGATGACGAGATCATCGCCGCCGACGCCAGAGACCTTGGTGACGAATTCTGCCTCGGCTGCCTGCACATGAATCGGGATCTGCACCTGGTTGAGCAGCTCGGCGATGCCGATGAGCTGGTGGCCCATCATGGAACCGCCGATGTGGTCAGGGTGATAGTGCGTCGCCAGCGCACCGACGAGCTGCATGCCGTCTTCGCCGGCGATCTGAATCAGGTCGTCGACGTTGTACGCCGGATCGATCACGACGGCCTCGCCCGTCTCGGTGTCGCCGACGAGGTAACAGAAGTTGCGCATCTGTCGCGCCAACATGTCGTCGGTGGCGAAGTCACGTCCGGAAAGCAACTGCTTGAAGTACAGACCCATCCCCCAACCCTACGGCCTTCCCCCTCGTGGGGTCGCACCTCAAAGCGCTTCAGACGACGGTGAGGGTGCCGCTGAGTGCGTAGTGGTCGCTCAGGAAGAACGGGGTGTCTTGGAACTCGACGGGTGTCCGATGGACGGTCACGTCGTCGACCTGGAGACCGGGGCTTGCGAACCAGCGGGTGAAGTAGGCGCTGAACTCGTTGCCGCCGAAGCGGAACTTGTTGCGCCGACTGTCCCATGTTGCGTGCGGCGGCTTGTCGCCGGTGAACCCAGCTTGAAACAGAACCTCGCCCTCGCCGAGGCGCATGTTCGTGTCGCCGACGATGAGCAGTCGCTGGGTCGGGCATTCGCCGACCACCCGCGAGATCTGTTCGAGGCGTCGGTCGGCGGCGCCCGGCCCTGGTTCCAGGTGCACGTTGGCAACCGTGAACGAAGCCGGATCGAACGGGCCTCCGAACGTCGCCAGCAACGCCACGTCGTCGACCACCCGAATAGCCGGTGGAGGTTCAGCCGCATTGAGTTCGTGGGTGACCAGGCACGCCAGATTCCCGCTATGCGATCGGGTGGTCGCAGGCAACAAATCCAGCGTCTCGACGAACGGGACCTGGCGCGGAAGTTCCTGCCAGCAGACGATGTCAGGCTCGATCGCGAGGACCTCGTCACGGATCGCAGCCTCGATATGGAACTGCTGCCATGCCTGTGGTGCCTCGGCGGAACGCTCGAGCATCGCCAGGTTCCAGGTCAGGAAACGCACGCGGCCGATCGTAACGGTGCTCGGCTTCGACGTTGCCGTTACTACGCTGTGGCCCGTGACGAGCTCGACTCCGGCAACGAAAACCATCGGCTACCTCGGTCCGCATGGCACGTTTACCGAGCAAGCGGTGCTGTCCCAGCCCGACTTGGCCGAATGCGAGCGGGTGTTGTTCACCTCGATGCCGGCCGTCTTGAACGCAGTTGAGAACGGCGACATCGACCTGGGCTTCGCTGCGATCGAGAACAGCATCGAAGGCACGGTCAACGCCACGATCGACACGCTCGCCTTTTCGTCGCAGCTGCAGATTCAGCGAGAGGTCATCATTCCGATCTCGATGCAGCTGCACGGTGTGCCCGGTTCGTCGGTCGACTCGATCAAGCGGGTCGTGACGTTCCCGCATGCCATCGCCCAATGCCGGGTGTGGTTGCGTGAGCACCTGCCCGAAGCCGAGCACAGTGCCTCGAACTCGACGGCCGACGCGGTCGAACGGGTCGCCGAACTCGCTGATCCGACGGTCGCGGCGATCGGCCCTCGTCTTGCCGGTTCGATCTACGGCCTCGACGAGATCGCGTCGGACATCCAGGACAACGACGACAACCAGACGAGGTTCGTCACCGTCGCACAGCGCGGTGTCCCCAAGATCACGGGCAACGACAAGACCTCGATCGTGATCTTCCAGCGCAACGACCGACCAGGTTCGTTGCTCTCGATCTTGCAAGAGTTCTCGGCCCGCTCGATCAACCTGTCGAAGCTCGAGAGCCGTCCCACCAAACAAGGGTTGGGCGACTACTGCTTCATCATGGATCTCGACGGTCACATCACCGACGAGGTGATCGCCGATGCGCTCAAGAACATCATGGCCAAGCAGGCCGACGTGAAGTTCCTCGGTTCCTATCCGGCTGCGGGGACTGGCTCGACCGAGGTCCGGGCCGAAGCGAACGCGGCGTGGACCAAGGCCAAAGACTGGCTTGACGGCATCCGTGCGCAGGTGGCCGAGTGAACGACGCAGACACCAGCGACAGCGCTGTCGACTCTGGTGACGGGACCGAAGTGCTCGACGCGCCAAGCCCGCCGTTGCCGCTCGAAGAGCGGATCGTCTTCGCACTGCGTCAAGCCGCGATCCTCAGCGTCTGCTTGATCGTCGGCGGGTTGCTCGTCGACCGGCTTCGCCCCGAAGAGGCCGCAATCCGGGACATCTTCACCGCGCCGTTTCTGTGGGCTGCCGCGCTGTGGGTCCTCGTGCTGCTGTTCCACGCGATTGCGTTCGAACAGCCCGTCACCCGTCGCCTCGAACGCGAGCCGCTGTTCATCGCGGGCGCGATCGGCCTCGTCATCTTCGTCATCGGCGTGATTCAGTTCACGACTGGACCGACCGGTCGTCGCATCATCTATCTCGCGACGAACGCGATCGGCTCGGTGCTGTTCTGGTGGGCCATCACCTCGCTCGTCATGCTCTTGATGCTCGCCGTGCGCCCCGCCTCGGATCGTTGAGCGCCAGGCTGGCAGGTTCCTAGGACACACATTGGTCGCACTAACTTGCGGCCATGACGACCTCTCGCACCGGCGACTCGCTCCCTCGGGTCGAAGACGTCCACCTCCTGACGGGTGACACGGATTTCGTCGCCAATACAGACCTGGAGAACGTTGCCGTCGCTCACTTCGTGACGTCGCCGATGGCGCACGCTCGCATCACCTCGATCGACACCGCCGACGCGGCGTCGTCACCTGGCGTGCTCGCAATCGTGACCGGCGCTGACCTTGCCGCGGCCGGGCGGCCCGAGTTCGTGCCTGGCCACATGGCGCCCCATCCGGACGGCACGGCGGTCCCCGTGCTGGCTCGCTCCGTCGTTCGCCATGTCGGCGAGGCGATTGTCGCCATCGTGGCCGAGTCCGAAGCGGCCGCAGTCGACGCTGCCGAACTCGTCGTGATCGACTTCGAACCGCTCGACGTCGTGGTCGATCTGGCCAGCGCCCACGAGGCGACACCCATCCATGGACACGTCGGCACCAACGTCCTCGTTCGCGAAGAACGGCCAGACTCGGAGCCGATCGACTTCTCCGCATTCGAGGTCGTCGTCGAAGCAACCGTGAACAACAACCGTGTCCACCCCGCGCCGATCGAGACCCGGGTCGCGTCGGCCCAGTGGATCGACGGACGCCTTCACTTCCACGTCGCTTGCCAAGGCGTGCACCCGGTTCGCAAGCGCATCGCGCAGTGGTACGGACTCGAACTCGATCAACTCGTGGTCACGACCAGCGACGTCGGCGGCAGCTTCGGCGCCAAGTCGCCGACCTACCCCGAGGATCTCGTCCTCGGACATCTCAGCCAGCTCGTCGATCGGCCCGTCCGGTGGACGCCGCCTCGCAGCGCCGACATGGTCGGGCTCGGCCACTCGCGAGCCCAGATCCATCAGTTCACGATCGCGGGCGACCGCGACGGCACGATGCGAGCGATCCAGACGCACGTGCGTACCGACGTTGGTGCCTATCCCCGAGTCGGCCTGGCCCAGGCCCGCAACGCGACGCGCATGTTGCCGGGTCCGTTCAACATCGAGCACGTGCACTGGACACTCGATGCGGTCGCCACCAACACGACGCCGATCGTCGCCTATCGCGGCGCGGGGCGTCCTGAATCGGGTGCGCTGCTGAACCGAGCGATTGCCCTCTTCGCCGCCGAGATCGGCATGGACCCGATCAAGGTCTTTCGAAAGAACCTCATCCAGCCCGACCAGTTGCCGTTGCTCAGCGCGGGCGGCGTCACCTACGACTCAGGCGACTACCCGCAGTGCCTCGACGTTCTGATCGAGAAGCTCGGACCCGACGCTCTGCGGACGGAGCAAGCTGAACGGCGGGCCAACGATGATCCGGTGCAGCTCGGGATCGGATTCGCGATGTTCGTCGACCGGACGGCTGGCATCCTCGGCGCCGAGTACGGCGCCTTGCACCTGCAGCCCGACGGCTCCTTCCTCGTGCACACCGGCTCATCGCCCTACGGCCAGGGTCACTACACGACGTGGATTCAGCTGGTCAGCGAACGCACCGGGGTGCCGGTCGACAAGATCTCGGTCTTCCATGGCGACACCGACGTTGTTGCCCGCGGCGGCAACACGGGCGGAAGCCGGTCGGCGCAAAAGGCCGGCTCGGCGCTTGCGATCGCCACCGACCAGCTCGTGGCCGAAGCCAAGGAGCGAGCGGCAGCCGAACTGGAAGCCGCCGTCGATGACATCGTGCTGGACCTCGAAAGCGGTGAGTTCCATGTCGCCGGCGCGCCGGGCGCGGCGTCGCTCGGTTGGGCCGAGGTCGCGGCGGCCTTCGCCGCCGACGGCGGTTCCGATGATGGCGATTGGGTCCACAGCTGCGAGGCCGACTTCGAACCCGACAATCACTCGGTGCCCTACGGCGCCTATGCCGCAGTCGTCGAGGTCGACACCGACACGGGCGCAGTCACGCTTCGGCGGATGGTCACGGTCGACGATGCCGGCACGATGATCAACCCGATGATCGTGCTCGGACAGGTGCATGGCGCCGTGGTGCAGGGCATTGGCCAGGCGCTCTACGAAGAGTTCATCTACGACGCCGATGGCAACCCGTTGACCGGAAGCCTGCTCGACTACACCATGCCGTCGGCGGCTGAAGTGCCGTCGCTCGAAGCCTTCATGACCGAGCACCCAACACCGAACAACCCGCTGGGCGCCAAGGGCATCGGCGAATCTGGCTGCATCGGGTCAGTTCCGGCGATTCAGAACGCCGTGGTTGATGCGCTCGCCCCGTTGGGTGTGCGCCACATCGAGCTTCCGCTCACCCCGCAGCGCGTGTGGCAAGCCATCGCCACCGCGGGCTGATCAAACGAGCAGGCCCAACCCGACGAGCATCAGCGCGAGCATTGCGGCGAGGGCGAGTGCGAGGAGCGGGACACCGACCAGAAGGCGGGCAATCGAGCGGCCACGGGGCGGAAGCTCTTCATCCTCATCACCGTCAGCCAGCTCCACGGCGTTGAGCGTACGTTCTGGGCACCAACTAGTTTCGGCAGATGCCAGTCGCAGAGGTCAACGGTCAGTCCATCAACTACGCCGACACGGGCGGTGACGGCCCGGCCGTGTTGTTCAGCCACGGCTTCTTGATGGACCACACGATGTTCGACGCTCAGGTTGCGGCGCTCGGCGATGGGTACCGATGCGTCCGTTGGGATGAGCGCGGCTTCGGCGGCACCCCAGCAACCGAACCATTCACCTACTGGGACTCCGCCGATGACGCGGTCGCGCTCCTCGACCATCTCGGGATCGATCAGGCGATCTTTGTCGGCATGTCCCAAGGCGGGTTCTTGTCGTTGCGGGCGGCGCTTGCACATCCGGACCGCGTACGGGCACTCGTGCTTGTCGATAGCCAGGCCGGCGTCGACGACGCCGAAACCCTCGCTGGCTATCAGGGCATGATCGCTCACTGGACGAGCCAGGAGCCGCTCGGCGAAGTCGGTCAGTTCGTCGCCAGCCTGATCATCGGGGATCCGGAGCTCTCGGCCACCTGGATCGAGACCTGGGAAGCCCGTCGAGCCGAGAACCGCGAGCAGATGAACTTCGCTGCCGGCGCGCTGCTCGAGCGTGACGACATCACGGATCGCCTGGGCGAGATCAGCTGCCCGGTCTTCAGCTTCCATGGCGAAGCGGACATGGCGATCTCGATGGAGCGAGCGCAGATGGTGCAAGACGGCGTGGCCGATGGACACGGCTTGGTGCCAGTCCCTGGCGGTGCGCATGCTCCGAACATGACGCACCCCGAGGTCGTCAATCCACCGCTCGTGGAGTTCCTCGCTTCGCTCTGAGCCGGCGCCGTCCTCGCCGGCTAGCTGCCGG
>CAZEMU010000024.1:0-24290 GCA_964513315.1 uncultured Acidimicrobiaceae bacterium
CGCCAGTGGAAAACCTGTGGATTTCGAGCACTTTCAATCAGAGCGAACTCGTCAGTTCAAATCCGCTCAGACCGACAGGGGTCACCGCATGGCGCAGCAGTCCGGGGACTACGCGCCCCACTCGGCGAGATAACCACGCATGGCCTCGGCGAGCTGTGGGGTCAACACGACGCTTCCATCGACCTCACGGCCCTCGAGGTGCCCGATGACCTCGTGGACGGTCACGATGGCGAATGTCGCCATGTCGAACTCTTGAGACAACTGGACGAGTGCCGTGTCGTCGGTCGTGTGGCGCTCGGACCGGTCGACCGAGATCACCAGGCCGTGGAGCTCGACATCGGCGACGGAGCGCAGCACGGGCTCGGTTTCGCGGATCGACGTGCCGGCGGTCGTGACGTCTTCGACATAGAGCACGCGGTCGCCATCGGTAGGCGTATGGCCGACGAGCATGCCGCCCTCGCCGTGGTCCTTAGCTTCTTTGCGATTGAACGTGAACGCGATGTCACGGCCTCGTCGAGCGAGCGCCACCGCGGTCGTGACGACCAGCGGGATGCCCTTGTACGCAGGGCCGAAGAGCACGTCGGGCGCTTGGCCTGACGCATCGACTTGGGCTTCGATCGCGTCGGCGTAGAACTCTCCGAGACGGTCCATCTGGGCCCCGGTGCGATACCGGCCTGTGTTCACGAAGTACGGCGTGTTCCGGCCACTCTTGGTCACGAAGTCACCGAACGTCAGGACCCCTGACGCGACCATGAACTCGATGAATTCCTGCTTGTATCGCTCCACGAAGCGAGTCTTCCAGATGCTCTCGCCCGAGGCACGGACACACGCCGAGTCTGGGCGTTAGCTGGTCTGGGTCAGGGCGTCGGTGTGGTCGGTGATCCAGGCGACGGTTTCACGGTTCGTTGCCTCGTAGCCATTGGCGATCATCTGTTGGAACCCGACGTTGCCGCCGTCGGCGAGGGCTCGCACATTGGTGCGTGCTTGGTTGAGGAACGCGATGCCTTGTGCGACCACATAGGCACGGTCGTTCTGGTCGAGCTCGTGCACGTCACAGATGATCTGGAACCGGTGCACCCGGTCGAGGTCGACCGCTTCGGCTGCGTTCTCGTCACCGAACGGAACCCAGTGTCGAGCCAGCACGGCGATATCGAAGCGTCGGTCGACCGGGGCGACATAGTCGAAGTCGACGAAGCCGCTCACTCGACGCGTGTCGATCTCGACGATGACGTTCGACAGACAGAGGTCGTTGTGGCAGAACGCAGTGCCCTGAGAACCCGCAGGGAAATAGTTGCCACCGGAAACAGCCCAGGTTGCGTCGGACGGCGGCACATAGTCCCGAGCGGCCCGCTGCAGGTCTCGTTGGCGCTCGGCGACGTCGACGAGCAGACCTTCGTCGAAGGCCCACGATGGATACGGCGAAGTCGGAGCTTGACCAGGGATGTAGCGGAGGCGTTGACGGCCTTGGTCGTCGGAGCCGAGCGGCGTCGGCCCGAGATCGCAGCCCTGGTTCTGCAGATACTCGAGAAAGTGCGCGACGAAAGGGCTCTGCGGGTGCGTTGGACGAGCAACCTCGTCGCCGATCCGAACGACGCTTCCGACGTTGGCCCTCCCGCCAATGAGCGGGATCTCGGCAAGCTCAGTCACTGCACCAGTCTGGCGCCGGATCTCGTCGACGCGTGGATTTCGCCGGGCGGCGTTGTCAGCGAGCAGCCGAGTCTGCGGGCGTCAGTGAGAACAATTCGTCGCGAAGCGGGGCGAGCGGCCCCTGAGCAACCCGAACGAGGAACCGACGTGCCGTCGTGAACTCGCGTGCCATGTCGCTGAGCGTCTCTCGCATCGTGCGATGCAACAGGTTCTGGCTGGCCATGCGGTACCAGATCGGACCGAACTCGAGATACGCGTCGAGCTGGGTGTTCATCGACGGACGAAGTTCGCCGAGGACGCCACGAACGGCCTTGGGCAGAACAAGTTCGAGCGCTTCGATGGTCTCGGCCGTGAGCGGAACGCTCGCGGCGCCTGCAGGGTCGATGCTGGCTGCGAACAGGGCTTCGTCGCCCAGCAGTCGCAGTGCGCCGGCGCGCTCGGTCTCGGCGACTTCGGCACACAAGGAGAGCAGCTCACGGAGGCGTTCCGGTGAACCGGGTCGGTGCGGCGCCAAATCGAACCCGTCGAGCCCGGCGAAACTGACGTCAGCCGGGAGGTGGGTTGCGAGAAGATCGACCATGAACGTCTGGAACGGTCCTTGGCCTGCGAATCGCAGCAGCGGCAGATCGACCGGCGAGTCATCTCGTGTCGTCCATCCGGCCGAGCAGATCTGCTCGGCGACCTGATGCACCGAGATCGCGATCATGAGTCGGCGATGCGATAGATCAACGCCGAGTGGGCTGCGGGCAAGCAAGCGCGCTGCTTCCTCGGAGCCGAGGGCCACGCGGATGCCGTTGGGGCGCTCAGCGAAGAACCGGCTGGCGTCGGCCCGCGAGGCCATGCCAGTGGTTTCCGCCAAGATACCCAGCGCATTGGGATCGAGAAGCTCGAGATAGTCCGAGGACACGCCGTAAGCCTACGGGCGACGTTCAGGCCGTCGTAAGGGCCATCCTGCTCATGTTGGGGGACACCAAACGAGGGCCTCAGCCCAGTATCGTCGGACTTCGTGAGGGCTTGGAGTTTGGTGTGTTTGCGCTGGTTGCGCGCAGGCCAAGATCGCCCCAGAAGCGTTGGAATTCCGGGGTTCTGTATGGTCCTCGGGCTTGTTCTCGTAGCGGCCGCCGGGTGCAGCAGCACACCCCAACGAATACCCGTTCCTGTCACTGAGCCGACCGTGGACCAAAACAGCGCCGAAACGACTGTGGTCACTCCACCACCGTCGGTGACTTCTGCGCCGGTGCCGACGCTCGATGACGATCCGACCGCTTCGGTGACCACCATGGAAGCCGGGTCGATCGTGACCGACGCAGCGGGCAATCAGGTGGCGGTCCACGCCGTTCGAGCTTTGCCCGCCGACCTGCTGGTGCGCCCCGAAGATCAGTTGCGTATCGGTCAAGCAGCGGCCATGGATATCAGCATGTGCCGATCCGGAGCCCTCGCCACGGGCGATGCGGTGAGCATCGAATTCGCTGTTGTCGAGGCCGACAATGCGCCACTGACAAGTCTTGACCCGCTTCCGGGCACGGTGCCGCTCGTTGCGCCGGGCTTTGACTTGCCCGAACCGGGCGCCTGCTCACGAGGCTGGCTCGCGGTCCATGTCGACAGCGCTGATGGCGACGTCGGACGCTACGTCCTCGTCCTCAGCGGCGACGACGGCATAGAACGCCACGTCTACCAATGGGCCGAGCTGGTCGACGGCGACATCGATCCGGCTGAGCAGTTGTTCGAACGCGGCGAGACCGTGACCTTCAACCAAGGCCCGCTCATCGGAACAGCGATCGAGCTCCAAGGTTGGGCTGAGCTCATCGGCGCCCAGTCACCTGCGGGAACCCGCCAAGTCGGTGTCCTGGTCGAGGTATGCACGGCTACCGAGGATTGGCCCGAGTTCGGGCTCGCCGTCGATGGCTGGAACCTTGTCACCGTCGCCGATCCGTCCGACCGACTCGGAGCCGATCCACTCGCACCGCTCACCGGCAGCTGCTTCGAAGACTGGGTCGAGTTCGCCGTTCCGTTCGGTCAACGACCAACCGGCTTCACGGCAAGCGATGGCATCGATCGAATCGACGGCGTCGCTGCGTGGACGCTCGAGCGTGCTGCGATCGATGCGCCCCTACTCAACGGCGGCGGATGACCCGTGGCGTTGGCGGGCTGGCGGCAGGCGGTTGCGTTCGTAGCGATTGCAGGCGCGCTCGCAAGCTGTAGCGCTGGTAGCGAGTCGAGCACGCCGCTCGATCCCGACGCGCCTCTAGCGCTCGCCACCACCGAACCGCTGATCGTGGCCCCGACGGCAACGGTCGTACCGACGCCCGCCCCGACACCGACGCCCGCCTTTCAGGGGTGGGTCGACCCGGCGACCGTCGGGCAGAACGTGGGCGAGTTCGACGGCCTGCTCACGTTCCGCGGCAACCCGACCCGCACCTTCTATGGCCAAGGTCCGGTTCCTGCGAACCCGTCGGTGCAGTGGCGCTTCGGCGCTCCGGACGAGCTCTGCTCGTTTAGCACGGTCGGTGGCGAGTCGAGCAAGTGGTGCGGCACGGGCTGGACCGGCCAGCCAGCGGTCTTTGACTACGACGATCGGCGCTGGGTGGTCTTTGGCTCGTACGCACCTGCGCTGCACTTTCTCGATGCTTCGACGGGGGAGCGGTTGCTGGCGGACCTTGCCGTCGGCGATCTGATCAAAGGCTCCGTCACGATCGACCCCGAAGGGTTTCCGCTTGCCTACTTCGGGTCGCGCGACGGCTTCTTCCGGGTCGTTTCGTTCGATGGCCCATCACCGGTCGAGCTGTGGCGCCTCGGTGCTGACGAGGTTTCGCCGACGCTTTGGAACGATGACTGGGATGGCGTCGCAGCGGTGGTCGACGACCATCTGTTCGTTGGCGGCGAGAACTCGAACATTCACATCGTGCGCCTCAACCGTGGCTACGACGCAGACGGACGCGTGACCGTCGCCCCAGAGCTGATCTTCAACGCGCCCGGCTGGGACGACGAGCTACTCAACGACCTGGGTGACAGCAACGTGTCGATCGAGACCGCAGTGACGATCGTTGGCGACACCCTCTGGTTCTCGAACAGCGGGGGACTGGTCCAAGCCTGGGACATTGCTGGTCTGCGCGATGGCATTGCGCCGACACGGATCTTCCGCTTCTGGACTGGCGACGACACCGATGCGTCGATCGTGATCGACGACGAGGGGTTTGCGTATGTCGGTGTCGAGATCGAGCGCGCGTTCTGGCGTGGGGTGCAGCTCGGCCAGCTGATCAAGCTCGATCCTCGCCGCCCCGACGATCCGGTGGTCTGGAGCCGTGACCTGAAGGTACGAGTGCCCGACGGCGTGTGGGCCACGCCTGCGCTGCATCGCGACGTGCTGTATGTGCCCACCAACGAGGGCAATCTGCATGCGATCGATCGGGCGACGGGTGAGACCCGTTGGCAGAGGAAGCTGCAAGGGCCGGTGTGGTCGTCGCCGGTCGTGGTCGACGATGTGCTCGTGCAGGCGGACTGTGCCGGAATCATTCATGCCTGGGATGTCGCCGACACGACGATCGAACCGGCGAAGCTGTGGACGATCACGCTGCCCTGGTGCGTCGAGTCGACGCCGGCGGTGTGGGATGGTCAGATCATCGTCGGTCATCGGCGGGGCGAACTCATCGCCCTCAGCGACTAGGGAGAGCCTGGCCAAAAGGGAATTTGGCCAAAAAAGGAATTTGGTTGGAGCGCCTGTGGCACTCCAACCAAACTTCCGCCTTTTCCGCCTAGCTCTTGCCCTTCGATGCTTCGAAGGGCAAGGGATTCGCCGCTGTGCCCTCATGATTGCAGCCGACGACCCCTACGTCTGTGAAGTAGTTCACGCAAAAGCGGATTTCTGTGATTTTCGTGAACGCAGAGCGTGGCGGCCATCGCAGGCCTCGAGGGGCCTCGCCAGCTCAGCCGCTCACGTCAACCACAACACGCCCACGAACTTGGCCTTCGAGAATCTGGGCCGCAGTTGCCGGAACTTCGTCGAGACCGATGTTGGTGGTCAACTCGTCGAGCAGCGATGCGTCGAGATCCTGGGCCAGACGGCTCCATGCCTCGGCGCGATCTTCTTGGGGGCGGTACACGCAGTTAATGCCGACAAGCGTGACGCCACGCAGGATGAACGGCAGCACCGTCGTGGGCAGGTCCGATCCTTGGGCGAGTCCGCAGGCGGTGACGACACCGTCGTCGTTCATGCGTGCGAGCACGTTGGCCAGGGTCGCCGAACCGACCGGATCGACGGCGGCTGCGTACTCGGACTTCTGCAGCGGACGGCCAGCTTCGCTCAACTCGGCGCGGTCCATGACGGTTGTCGCGCCAAGCCGGCGCAGGTAGTCGCCCTCGGCCCCGGCGCGACCGGTCGAGGCGGTGACCTGGTAGCCCAACTTGGACAGCAATGCGACGGCGACGCTGCCGACGCCACCTGCGGCGCCGGTCACGAGCACGGCGCCCGAGTCTGGGGTGATGCCCTGCTTCTCCAGGCCGATCACGCACAGCATCGCCGTGTAGCCAGCGGTGCCGATCGCGGCAGCTTGGCTTGCGGACAAGCCGTCGGGGACTGCGGTAAGCCACTGGGACTTCATGCGAGCTCGCTGTGCGAGGCCGCCCCAATGTGACTCGCCAACGCCGAAGCCGTTGACGGTGACGAGGCTGCCGGGGGCCCAACCCGAAGAGCCGCCATCGGCGACAGTCCCGACGACGTCGACGCCGGGCACCATCGGGTAACCGTCCTTGGGCACGATGCCAGGCACACCCATGACGGCCATGCCGTCCTTGTAGTTCACGGTCGAATGGCTGACGTCGATCGTGACGTCGCCTTCGGGAAGCTGGTCGTCGTTGAGATCAGTGATCGACGCGGCGACCGCGCCGTCGTCGTCTTTGGTCAGGAGGAGTCCACGAAACGTCATGCTCTGAACCTAGTGTCTGACCTATGGCTCGCTTGACTGGGATCACGGTGCTCGTCACCGGTGCTGACGCCGACCTCGGCAAGACGACGATTCGTCGGCTCGTCGCCGAAGGTGCGTCGGTTGTTGCCGGAGCGGGGCCAAGCCTCGATGACGCTGCGCTCGGCGTCTTGGACACCGAGCTCGGTCCTCGGGTCACGACGGTCTGTCTCGACGTCACGGATGCATCGAGCTGGGACGCCGCAACTGCGCAGGCGCTGAGCGACCACGGGGCGCTCCATGGGCTGGTGAACTCGGCGTCAACGCTCATGACCGGCTTGATCGCGGACATGGACCCGACGGTGCTGCAGTCCATGATCGACGTCAACCTGCTCGGGCCGGCGCTCGGCATTCGCACGGTTGCGCCGCTGATGCGAGGCGCCGGTGGCGGCGCCATCGTGAACATCGCCTCGACCGAAGCGCTTCGGGGCGCCCGAAACGCAGCGATCTTTGCAGCAACGAACTGGGGTCTGCGCGGGCTGACCCGCTCAGCCGCCCTCGAGCTTGGTGCCGACGGGATTCGGGTCAATACGGTCTGCCCGTCGATCGGACTCATGAGTCCGGGCCAGGGCGAAGGGCCCCTGCTCGACGGATCCGCGCCGCGCTCGGTCACGATGAGCGATGTCGCCGCGATGGTGGCGTTCTTGCTGAGCGACGACAGCGCAACCTGCACCGGCGGTGACTTCCTCGTCGATGCCGGAGCGACGGCTTAAGCCGACTGCGCTGAGACAGCTGGCTCGCCCGGGCGCGCTCCAGCACAAGCGGTAGAGTTGGCCCATGGCGAAACGGAAACGCAAGGGTGGCACGGCGGTCCTCGCCCCTCCATCAGAACCGCCCGTGATGGCTGGACTCGTCAGTCCGCGCCGCACGGTGCCGGCTGGCATTGCTCGCCCTCCCTATGCGATGACCGGAGAACCGGGTCCATCGGTCTCCGACGTTGCCCGTACGCCCGACGAGATCGAGGCCATGCGCCGAGCTGGCGCTGCGGCCGCCGAGGTTCTCCTCATCGCTGGTTCGATGGTCGCTCCGGGCGTCACGACCGACGCGATCGACGTGCGGGTGCACGACGAAGCACTCGCTCGAAACGCCTACCCGAGCCCCCTCAACTACCGGGGCTTTCCCAAGTCCGTCTGCACCTCGATCAACGAAGTCATCTGCCACGGCATCCCTGACAGCCGTCAGCTTCGTGACGGCGACATCGTCAATATCGACGTCACCTTGTTCCTCGACGGCGTGCATGGCGATACCAGCTGCACGTTTCTGGTCGGCGAGGTCGACGACGTCTCCACGATGCTGGTCCGTGAGACCCGCGTGTCGCTCTACGACGCGATCGCAACGGTGCGCCCTGGTGCTCCGTTCAATGCGATCGGCAAGGCCATCGAGACCCACGCCAAGAAGTTCGGCCTTGGTGTCGTCCGTGACTTCATCGGCCACGGCGTTGGCACCGAGTTCCACTCGAACCTGCAGATTCCGCACTACTACCACCCTCGTTTGACCCGCAAGATGGAGCAGGCCATGAGCTTCACCATTGAGCCGATGCTCACGCTGGGTGCAATCGAGTGCAATATCTGGGACGACGACTGGACGGCAGTCACGGTCGATGGTCGACGGACCGCACAGTTCGAACACACGATGGTCGTCACCGAAGACGGCGTCGAGCTGACGACGGTGACTGCAAGCGGCGAGTGCGCCGCCGACATCTACCGGGACTGAGCAGCGCACCTTGACTCGCCGCTTCAAGCAGGTCGACGTCTTCACCGACACGCTCGGCCTGGGTAATCCTGTCGCCGTCGTGCTCGATGGTGACGGACTGTCCGACGGCGAAATGGCGCAGTTCGCTCGCTGGACGAACCTGTCCGAGACGACGTTCGTGTGCACGCCGTCGGACCCCGATGCTGACTACCACGTGCGCATCTTCACGCCGACCGAAGAGCTGCCGTTCGCCGGCCATCCGACCGTGGGCACCTGCCATGCCTGGCTCGAAGCTGGCGGTGTTCCGAAGCAGTCCGGCGTGATCGTCCAACAGTGCGGAGTAGGCCTCGTCCCGCTGCGCCGCGACGGCGATCGACTCGCGTTCGCGACGCCGCCACTGATCCGCTCCGGCCCGGTGGCCGAAGCCGACCTGCGCCGGGCAATCGATGCGCTCGGCTTGGCCGACGACGAAGTCCTCGACAGCGCATGGGTGGACAACGGCCCCGGCTGGCTCGGCATTCGCATTGCCGACCCTGAACGACTCACTCAACTGACGGCCAACCTCGACAGTCGTTTCAAGATCGGCGTCGTAGCCGTCTACCCCGGCGGCGAAACCGGCTCGGTCGACCCGGCCATCAAGGTCCGCGCCTTCTTCTGGGCGGGCAGCACCCGCGAGGATCCCGTGACCGGAAGTCTGAACGGCAGCATTGCTCAGTGGCTGCTGGGCAACGGCACGATCCAGGCGCCCTACGTTTCGTCCCAGGGCCGAGAAATGCAGCGTGACGGGCGAGTGTCGGTGACCGAACTTGACGGCGAGATCTGGGTCGGTGGTTCAGCTGTTACGGGCGTCGATGGGCACGTGCACTTGTGAGCAGCGCAGACCGATGAGTGCAGAGCCGGGCCCGACGCGATTCATCGTGGTTCGCCACGGTGAATCCAATGTCACGGTCGAACGACGACTCGGCGGCATGGAAGCCTGCACCGGCCTGAGCCCGCTTGGCCGCCAGCAAGCAGAACGACTGCGTGACCGGTTCGCAGCTGGGCATGAACCTGCGATCGACGAAGTCTGGGCCAGCCCGCTTCCTCGAGCGTACGAAACTGCCGAGATCGTGAACGAGGCGATCGGCCTCGAAATCCAGGTCGATCCCGAGTTCGAAGAGTTCCGCCCTGGCGCCGTCGATGGCTGGCTTTTCGAGGACTACATCGCCGAATACGGTCGCCCCGACGAGCTCGCCAACCCGTATCGCTATATCGCCGAAGGCGGAGATAGCCGAGCGTCGTTCTTTCTGCGCATCGGCGAGGCCACCGAGCGGCTCGTCGCCCAGAGCGAAGGCAAGTCGATCGCATTGTTCTGCCACGGAGGTGTCGTCGACGTCATCTTCCGGCGCCTCCTTGCGATCCAAAGCGAAACGCCGTTCCAGCTGCACACGATCAACACGTCCGTGAACGAGTTCGTGACGACGGCGCACGGGCCGCCTCGCCGCTGGCGTCTTGCTCGCTACAACGACGCCGCGCATCTCGCCGGGTTGCCCGCAGCAACCAACTGAGCGATCTGGTTACAGCGCTGAGGCGGCGCCGCCAGCTTGCGGCGTGCGAGTGAACGACGCGATCACGCCGTCGGCGATACGAGTCATGTCACCGGTGTCTCGATCGAAGATCCAGATGCCATCGGTGGCGTCGCCGAGTTGTCGGCCGGAGAATACGAACAGTCGACTGCTCGGTGACCAGAAGTCGTGGCTCTGTTCGTACTGATCGAAGAACGGCCAGTACGCATTCACCGACTCTTCGCTCGGCACGAAGGCCGGCGTGGTGAAGACCTGCCCGCCCGTGTCGACGCGCAACACGGTCGCCCCTCGGTCGCCCGGAGCGGTTTCGAACCAGGCCACAGACTGGCCGTCGGGGCTTGGGAACAGGGCCTTGGCAGGCAAGCTCGACAGGGCGAATGGCTCGCCGCCGAACGTGCCCATCACGTACGGGATGCCGAGTTGGATGGGGTCGATTGCATCGAGCGAGTCGTCGAATTCAGGAGCCGGTTCGGGGTCGGTCTGCATCGCGAATTCGACTTCGCCGCGTTCGGCCGGGTCAGCCGACGCGGTGACGACTGGGTCGTCATCAGGGGCGAGCGTTGCTTGCATGACCACCCGGTTGCCCTCGTTGCTCACCGAGAAGCGGAGTTGGCCGGG
Organism: uncultured Acidimicrobiaceae bacterium; assembly: GCA_964513315.1. Lineage (GTDB taxonomy): Bacteria > Actinomycetota > Acidimicrobiia > Acidimicrobiales > UBA10347 > UBA10347. Next base: position 10,481 of record CAZEMU010000024.1, read on the forward strand.
GTAGGTCACGAGCGGGCGGCGTCCTTCGCCGGATGAGCCGGTCGTGATCAGGAACTGCTGCTCGTCTTCGACATCAGCGAACACGAGCGAGTCATCGGGGAGCCAGGCGGGAGCTCCGAATGCGGCCGGGAACTCATCGATGATGATGGTGGCGCTGCCCAAGTCGATTTGGTCGAGTCGGAACCCGCTTGCGTGCACGAGCAGTTCGTCACCGTTGGGTCCCCAGGCCATAAAGAAAGGCTGGCCGCGGTCGATACGGCGGTTGGTCGGGCCGTCCTCGGCGAACGGTTCGGCGATCGAGAGGTCGATACCGCCGGGTGAGTTCGACAGGTGGGCGATGCGGGCGGCCGAGGGGTCCCAATACAGATAGAAGGGAGCGTCATCGACGGGCACGCTGCTGAAGTCGCTGCGGTCGAACCGGTCGAGCGAAATCGTGGTCTCGCCCGTGGCCTCGTCGACGGCGACCCACGCAATGCGGGAACCGTCAGGAGCCCACGAGGCTTGTGAGTTGACCGTGCCCGGATCGGTGAGCGGTTCGACTTCGGTGCCATCGGGAAGCATCGTCGAGAGTTGCGACGCAGCGTCTTGCACCACGAGGCGGCCGTCGTCATTGTTCTCTTGCTGTTCGAGCTCGTCGCCCTGGCCGGGTTCTCCGTCGAGCGCATCGGGATCCGCAGGAGGGAGAATCGAGATATCGGGAGCGTCTCGTTCCGGCGCTGCCTCGAGAATTTCGGTCGTTGAACCACTGCAGGCAGAAGCGACGAGACCCACGATCAAGAGCAGGGTCAGAAATCGCCGCATCACTGGCTGCAATCTAACGGGCCAGTTCGTGCGTGTGCGGTCGCCTGGGTCGAGGTGGCCAAAACGATCATCGGGCGCAGGATGCACCTGCGCCCGACCGTTCCACGAGGACCTACTCCGCCCGCTGTGGTTAGGGCATCTTGCCACCTCGGGCTGGCGGACACAACAGGATCTTTTTGCCGTGGCCCACTTCAGGGACAGGCAGAGGGTCAACCGGACTCAGCGGGGCTGACAGTTCGGGCACCACGTCGTCGTGCGGGCGTCCCAGGTCCGTGACCGCAAGATCTCGCCGCATCGTTCGCACGGTTCGCCGCCTCGGCCGTAGCACTCCAGGAAGAACTGGTTTGAGCCCTGCCCGCCTTCGGCATTGCGGTAGTCCCGCAGCGTGGTGCCGCCATTCTCAATGCCGGCACGCAGCACATCGACGATTGCCTCGTGCAGGCGTTCGGCCGCCGGTCGAGTCACCGTGCGAGCAGCGGGATAGACCCGACTGCGCCACAGGGCCTCGTCGGCGTAAATGTTGCCGAGTCCAGCGACGGGCCGCTGGCTGAGCAGCTGGGTCTTGATCCGACGAGAGCTGGCTTTGAGGGCACGGTGGAGATGCTCGGGTGTGAACTCGGGGTCGAAGGGCTCGGGTCCAAGCTGATGGAGCGTTGCGATCGATGCGTAGTCGCCAGCTTCGACGACCCGAATCCGTCCGAACCGGCGCACGTCGCGAAACACAAGCGTCGAGTCGTCATCGAGCTTCCACCACGCGCGGACATAGTCGTCGAGATCGGGGTCGGGCTGGACCGATAGCTGGCCGGTCATGCCGAGATGCACGATCAATTCGCGATCATCGTCGAGATCGATAATCAGGTACTTGCCGCGCCGGCGCACGCCATCGATACCCGCACCCGCAGCGTGTGGCGCCTCGGCGAACTTCGCAGACGGATGGCCGTCCGCAGACATGATCGCCCGCTGACGAAGCACCGGGTCGAGCTGGCGGCGGATCGTTTCGACTTCAGGGAGCTCAGGCATAGGTCAACGCTTCGGGTAGCGGCACGCGCCCGGTGACGGTAGACCAATCGGGTGACCGACCACGACCCTGGCAACGACGACGAGTTGTACCAAGAGCTTCTGCAGCGGGGCGAGATCGTCGTCGATCTCGATGCCGCGCAACTCGCGGCGTGGGCGAGCGGTCTGTTCGCAGCACTCGACGACGACGCGGCGGTGCTCGGCTTCATCGAGCACGCATCGAGCAATCAGACCCCAGCCGCCGCAGCAGTGCTCGCCGCAATCGGGTATCTGGCCGATGGTGAGGTCGCTCGGGCGGCCCGGCAATCGTCGGACCGCATGGCGTCACTCGCACCCGAGTCGGTCGCTGGCCTGGGTCGCGCCCGCTCGGCGCAGGCGTGGCGAGTTCAGGCCCGATTCGGCAGCTCACTCGTCATCGGCTTCCGCCAGGACCCAGATGTTGTGGATCACGCACTGCTGGTCGAGATCGAAGACGGCGTGCTCACCGATCTGCAGATGTCGGGACCGCCGAACGAGCTACTCGACCCTGATGTCGTTGGCGAGGGTGTCGATGTCGTCACGATCGAAGCCGGCGAGGCACTCCAGGAGGTCGTGGCTGCCTGGGAACAGGCTGCCCAAGCCGGCGTCGAGGTAACTCCCGGTATCGCCGCGAACCAGCACCTCGTTCGGCGCCGTCTTGGCGAAGAGCTCGGGGCCGACCTGCCGCTCTTAGAACTTCACGATGCTGCAGTCGACCTCAGTCGAGGCATGTCCACTGACGAGATCGCCCGGGCGAACGAAGCCGCTCTGGGGACACTGCGAGCTGCCGTCGGCGATCCAGCCTCGAGCGAGACAGGATCTGGGCAGGCGCAGTCGGGTTGGATCGAAGTCGTGCGAGGAACCGTTCCCGGGCTTTCACCCCGCGAGCAAGAAGGACTGCTCTGGCTCGAGTGGGCGGATTGGCTCGGCGTGGGTATCGGCCTGCTTCGAGGCGGCGCCGAACATCCGATCACCGCAGGCTCGTTCGTCGACCTGATCAACCGTTGCCCCGAGATCTCATCGACCGTGCATGCGGATGATCGTGACTACGCGGAATGGGCGTTCGATGTCGCCATCGAGCATCTGCAGGACAACGGGCTGGTCGAGGGCGAATCGCTCACCGGGACCGGCTGGTCCAGCTTGCATGTCTCGCTACTCGCAGCCTGGAGCTAGTAGTTCCCGAAGTTCTGGGTGATGAAGACCTGGCCGTCGCCACGGATCGCAACACCGATACCGACCACGTTGTAGGCGCCGGTCATGTTTACGTAGTGGCTCGGGCTGTCTTCGAGTGCCGACTGAGCCCACTGGATCGTGGGGGCCTCGGCAACGTTCTCGGCCCATGCTCGCCAGCCCGCAGGCATCATCGCGCTCAGCTGGGCTTGTGGCCGATGGGAAATACCGCCAGCGTTCACCATCTGTTGAGACCAGTCGCGGGCGATTGCGGAGATGTCGGAACGAAGCTGCAGAGCGGGCAGGCCCACCCGGGCCCGGACCGCATTGATCTGGTTGAACGCGTAGACCTCCATCTGCCCGGCATCACCCGGAGGAGCGGCAGCCACTGCCGTCGGGATCGGTGTGGCCGTCGGAAGCGCGGTCGGGATCGGCGTAGCGGTCGGAATTGGGGTTGGGAGCGGCGTAGCGGTCGGGATCGGGGTTGGGAGCGGCGTAGCGGTCGGGATTGCCGTCGGGACCGGCGTCGCCGTTGGTTCGACCGGCACAGGGGTCGCTGTCGGAGGCACTGGGGTAGCCGTTGCCGGGACAGCGGTCGCCGTGGCCGGGGGAGTGGTGGGGATGGCCGGCGCGGTTGGCGCTGGATCGGCGGTCTCCGCTGACGCATCGGCCTCGGTCGACGTTGCCGAACTGTCGGCGTCTTCGTCGAGTGGCTCGATGGCTGGAGCGAGGGTAGGAACCGTCACCGGGCCTGTGGTTGCCAGTGGCGTCGCGGTCGGCGCTGGTGTCGGCGTCTCGACCGGAGCTTCGTTCTCGTTGGCGTCGCCGGCCAGGGCGGGATCAAGATCGCCATCGTTGCCGCTGGCCTCATCAGCGGAAAGGCCGGGGACACCGAGGACGCCAGCGCTGAGTGTGGTGCGCTCGGCAGGGCGAAGCATGCTCAGCACCAAAACGATGCCCAGCATGGCGACGAGCAGCCCGATGATCGGGATAGTCGTGGCGCGCCCAGGTAGTGACGTGGAACGGGGTGTCGACATGAGACGAAGGGGTCGGGGACGGAGCGGAGTAGGTCCGGTGCACAGGCACCGTTCGTAACGGAACGGTAATCCTTTCGCTCCTGGAATGTGACGCGCCCGTGGAGATTTCCTCGGTCGGGTGGCACCGACCCGACATGCCTACCCGAAACAGGGCTACGGTTCGGGTCGTGGAGCCTGTGGAGCTGACCGGCGCCGGCGATGATCGGCTCAACCCCCCGAGTGTCACGCCTGAGCCCGCGCCCCCAGACGACCAGCTTGTCAAGCTTGCAGCCGTCGGTTCCGTGATCGGCGCGATCCTCGGATTGTTGGTGTTGCAGTGGCTACGACGCAACGTCAACGTGAGCGTCAGCCGACGCACGACCTAACTCCGGCTCGCCCGGGTGCTTGTTCAGCGAGCCGAGCCCAATTGGCGAGTGCTCAGCCTGCGGCGGCGTAGATGACGGCAAGTCCTGGCGCGTCAGCGCGGACGTTGCCAGCTGCATCGCGTTCGCGAACCTCGGCCTGGCCTTCGGGGCAGGCCGAGAGGAATGGACACCACGCACACAGTGGGCCGGTCGACGCATCGAAGGTGCCAGACTCGCAGTCTGCGTTGAGTGACTGCCATGTGCCGGACAGCTCTTCGGTCGCGGTCGCAATGTTTCGTTCGGTCACCCGAACGCCAAGCGTGCGCTGACCGAGGTAGAGCAGACGGGCGCCGATGGGCAGCTGACCGGTATGCGCCTGGAGCGCCGCGGCATAGAGCAAGACCTGCTTGAGCGGGCGATGCCGGAAGCGTTCTGCCGGGGCCTTGCCGGACTTGTAGTCGCTGACGACGAGCCCTTCGTCGTGCACATCGACCCGGTCGATGATGCCCCGGAATGGCACGCCGCTGATGTCGACCTGGACCTCGTGTTCGGTCGCATGGACCTGCGTGCTGTCAGGATCTTCGAGCGCCCACAGTCCGGCGATCGCAATCCACGACTTCCAGCGGAAATCCTTGGAACCAGCATCGTTTAGGCCGAGCGCCTGATAGTCGGACTCGCGCTCAAACTCGGGCCACAGCGTGCGGGCGAGTGTCTTGGCTTGGTCCTGCGAACGCTGCCCCTCGGGCAGCTGCAAAAGGTGTTCGAGCACGAGGTGCGCGAACGTGCCGACGAGTGCGGGAATCCCTGGCGGGTCGGGCAAACGGTCGACGTAGCGGTGGCGCCACTTGCGCGGGCACTGCTGGTACAGATTGGAACTCGACGGCGACAGATGCCGCGGGCGATAGTCGTCGCCCAAGCCGAGATGCTCGCGGGCAACCTCGAGGTCGGGGCTGGGGACGAATTCCATACTTGTAGTTCTACTACGTGGGTGTGACAACCACGACCCCGTTCGGAACTACGCTCTGCCCATGCTTGCCGCCGTAGGGGACACGCCCTACAACATCGTGCGCCTCGTTCACCTCTTCACGGTCATCGTTGGCACCGGGTTGGCGTTCGCAGCGCCGGTCATCGCGGTGCGTGCCCGCCGAGGCGGAGGCGGCAAACCAATGCAAGAGTTGGTCGACGAAACGGCGTCGGCGCTGATCTTCCCAATGTTGCTCGTCGCGGGGATGGCGGGCGGCGCGCTCGTCGGTATGAGCGATGACTTCTGGGACTTCAGTCAGACCTGGCTTGCCATTGGCGGCGCGGTCTGGATGCTGATCCTGGTGCTGGTCCTGGCGGTGTATCCACCCCGCTGGCTCAGCCTGTTCAACCTGGCCGAGGAGCGCAAGCGCATGCTCGGCGGCATGTTGCATTTGGCGCTCGCCGTGATGCTGGTGCTCATGGTCTGGAAGTTCGGCGCCCTCCCCGGCGCCTACTAACCAAACAGCGACCGGGAGTTTCGGGGCAAATAGCGGCGGGAGTTTCGAGCGCAGCGAGAAACTCCGTAAGTGACGAGCCCGCCAGGGCGAGGAACGGCTTAGACGTCGAGTGCTTCGCGGTCGAACAAGGTCGAGTTCTTGACCAGGTAGTTGCGGCGGTTCTCGACGTTGGAGCCCATGAGCACGTCGAACATTTCCGCGGCCTGCTTCATCTCTTTGGCGTCTTGCATGGTGAGGCGGCGCAGGATCCGGGTTTCGGGATCGAGCGCGGCGGTGGCGAGCTCGTCGACATTCATTTCGCCGAGGCCCTTGAAGCGCTGCCAGCGGATGTTCTCGGCCTTGCGGTTGCCCTTGGTTAGCTCTTTGGTGATCTCTTCTTTTTCGAGGTCGGTGAAGGCTCGGTAGGTCTCGCCGCTGACCTTGGTCGTGAACAGCGGCGGTTGAGCGGCATACACCCGGCCGGCTTCGAGCATCGGGCGCATGTACTCGTGTATCAGGGTGAGGAGCAGGCAGCGGATGTGGCTGCCGTCGACGTCGGCGTCGCACAGGATCACGATGCGGCCATAGCGGGCGCTGTCGAGGTCGAACGCTTCGCCGCTGCCAGCGCCAACGGCGGTGAACAGGGCTTGGGCTTCGGTGTTGTCGAGGACCTGCTTGGTGGTTGCCTTGGCAGCGTTTACGACCTTGCCCCGTAGTGGCAGGATGGCCATCGTTTCGCTGTTGCGGCCCGCCTTGGCCGGACCAGCGGCCGAATCGCCTTCGACGATGAGCAGCTCGCTGTCCATGCCGTGCTTGCGACAGTCGGCCAGCTTGGCGGGCATGCCGCCGGAGCCGAGGCTGGCGGCTTTGCGCTTGTTCTCGAGCACCTGGCGACTGGCGACACGGTTGAGCACTGCGGTGGCCATCTTGTCGCGCAACGCGTTGACGTGGCTCTTGGGGCCTTCGCCATCGAACCAGGCGGTGAGGCCGGTCTTGACAACTTCATAGACGATGCTCTGAATGGCCGGCGTGCCGAGTTCACGTTTGGTTTGACCGCGGAACTGCGGTTCGGGGAACGTCACCTTGACCGCAGCAACGAGTCCTTCGTGGACATCGTCTTTGACGGCACGGTCCTTGTCTTGCTTGGCGAGCTTGGCCAGCTTCTTGGTGCCGGGCAGGAGCTTGTCGTTGATGGCGCGGGTGAGCGCACGTTCGAAGCCGGTCAGGTGCGTGCCGCCATCGGGCGTCGGCACGGTGTTGACGAACGACGCGACCGAGGTCTCGTAACTCGTCGTCCAGCGCATCGCGACGTCGACGGTGCACTCTCGTTCGACCGTCGTCATCTTGCCGTTGACGGGCACCTTTTCTTCGAAGGTCTCGATGCCGCTCAGGGTGATGACGCGGGTGACGGGGTCGCCTTGGCTTTCGTATTCGACGAGATCTTTGAGGCCGCCCCGCGACAGGAACTCTTCTTGGTTCTGGCTGCCCGTTCGCTTGTCGGTCAGCGTGATCTTGAGGCCGGGCACCAAGAACGTGGCCCGGGCAACCCGGTCGCGCACGGTGTCGTAATCGATCGTGGCGTCGGGATCGAAGATGTCCCAGTCCGGCCAGAACCGGATGCGGGTGCCGGTCTTGTTCTTCGAGATCTTCTTGATCTTTTCGAGTTCGTGAGTGGCCTTGAACTTGGAGCCGTCGAAGCGGCCAGCGATGCGCTCGTTGAACGACAAGCGCCAGGTGTGGCCCTCGCGGTCGACTTCGGCTACGAGCTTGTTCGCCAGCGCGTTGACGACCGATGCGCCGACGCCGTGGAGCCCACCCGACGCGCCGTAGGCGCCGCCACCGAACTTGCCGCCCGCGTGCAGTTCGGTCAGGACGACTTCGAGGGCCGAGACCTTGCGCTTGGCGTGCTTGCCGATTGGGATACCACGGCCGTTATCGATGACTTCGATCGACTTGTCTCGGTGGAAAACGACCTCGACCTTGTTGGCGTGGCCCGCGGCGGCTTCGTCGACACCATTGTCGATGAGCTCCCAGACGAGGTGCACGAGACCCTGCGAGCCAGTGCCGCCGATGTACATGCCCGGGCGCTTGCGGACGGCGTCGAGGCCTTCGAGGGTTTGAATGGCATCGGCGTCGTAGCCAGTGGACTTCTTCTTTGTCGCCATTAGCGGTTCCTTGTGGTGGGCTTCGGCCCGGTTACCAACGGACGGTCACCAGCGAACTGGGCCGAGATCGAGGATCTGTCGGTCGGTGGCGGATGCGGAAAGGTCTCGTTTGGTCGGTTCAAGCGGGAACGCCACCGGGGTGGGATCGAGCTTGCTGTGGTCCTCGTCGGTCGACATGAGGACCCAGAGGTTCTCGGCCGAGCCGATGTAGGCGGCGCGGAGCGGCTTGTCATCGCGCAGCTTGTGCAAGCGCACACCGCCCGTGCCCCGACCCTTGGCCGGGATCTCGTCGAACGGTGTCGCCTTGGCTTCGGCGACAGGCGAGACCGAGATGATCACGCCGTCCCAGATCTCGGGGTCGACCGGGCCAGCGGCGGTGATCTTGGCGCCGTCCTTGAGCTTCATGCCGGCGACGCCAGCAGCACCGCGGCCTTGGACGCTGATGGCGTCGACGCTGGTGCGGAGTGCGTTGGCGTTGTCGGCGACCATGATGATGTCGGCGCCATCGGGGCAGGCGAAGGCTGCGGCTAGGTCGTCGCCGTCTTTGAGGCGCATGACGGTGCTGCCGCTTCGAGTGCCTTCGAGCTCTTCGATCGTCAGGCGCTTGGCGACACCGTTGCGGGTGATGAGCACCAGGTGGCCGTTGATCGGCCCAGAAACGATCGTGAGGGCCCGCTCGCCCTTGTTCATGCCGAACAGCTGGTCGGCGGGCACACCACGTGTGCGTCCGGCGACATCACCGACATCGTGGGCGAGCGCCGACAGGGCGCGCCCCTCGGAGGTGATAGCCCACACCTGTGCCGTCGTCGAGGTCTCGACCTGGGTCACGACGAGATCGTGGCGGCCGGGCTTGTTGCGCTTGGCGCCTTCGAGGGCTTCGCGGCCGATCTGGCCCGAGGTGGTCAACGAGACGAGGCAGGCCTCGTCGGTGACTTCGGCGGGCTGAGAAATGTCGGCGGGCGTGAAGGTCTCGAGGTCGCCGACGTTGACGATCTCGCTGCGACGGGGTCGGCCGTACTCTTCGACAAGCTCGTCGAGTTCGGTCATGACGAGCTTGCGCTGGCGGTTCTCGCTGGCGAGCAGCTTCTCGTAGTCATCGATCGTCGACAGCAACTGGTCGCGCTCGTCGATGAGCTTCTGCATCTCGAGGCCAACGAGGCGCCGGAACTGCATGTCGAGAATGTGGGTGGCCTGGATCTCGCTCAGGCTGAGCTCGTCGCACAACTTCTGGCGCGCCTCGGGAACCGTCTCGGAGTTCCGGATGATCGAGATGACCTGATCGATGTTGTCGAGGGCAATCAGCAAGCCCTGCACGACGTGCAGCCGTGCCTGTGCCCGCTCGAGGCGGTACTGGGTGCGGCGGACGATGACATCGAGGCGGTGGTCGATGTAGTGCTTGCACAGGTCGTACAGCGGCAGGGTGGTTGGGACGCCGTCGACGAGGGCGACGTTGTTCACCGAGAACGTGTCTTCGAGCGGCGTCATCCGGTACAGCTGCGCCAGGACAGCCTGTGGGTTGACGCCGACCTGGCAATCGATCTGCAAGCGCAAACCGAGGGTGCGGTCGCTCAGGTTCGTGATGGCGGCGACGCCCTCGAGCTTCTCGGCCTCGAGCAGCGAGTTGACCCGGGCAACGACCTTTTCCGGGCCGACGAGATAGGGCAGCTCGGTGATGATGATGCCCTGACGCTTCGGCGTGAGCTGTTCGATGTGGGCGCGGGCCCGCACCGTGACCGAACCCTTGCCGGTGGCGTACATCTCGGCCAGGCCGTCGTCGACGATGATGCCGCCGGTCGGGAAGTCAGGGCCAGGTACTGCGGCGAGCAACTCGTGCACGGTCGGCTTGGGCCGGCGCTGGGTCAACACGATGCGGATGGCTTCGGCCACCTCGGCGAGATTGTGCGGCGCCATCGAGGTCGCCATGCCGACGGCGATACCGCTCGTGCCGTTGACGAGCAGGTTGGGCAGCAAGCCAGGAAGGCACTCGGGTTCGGTGCCCTCGCCGTCATAGGTCGGGCGCCATTCGACGGTGTTCTCGTCGAGCTCGTCGAGCATCGACATGGCGGCCTGCGACAGTCGGCACTCGGTGTAACGGTGAGCAGCAGGCGGTTCGTCGAGGCTGCCGAAGTTGCCCTGCGGGTCGATCAGCGTGACGTTCTTGGCGAAGTCCTGGCCCATGCGGACGAGGGCGTCATAGATCGCCGAGTCGCCGTGTGGGTGAAAGTTACCCATCGTGTCGCCGACAACTCGGGCGCACTTGCGGTGCGGCCCGTCGGGGCGGATGCCCATGTTGAGCATGGAGTAGAGAATGCGTCGCTGGACGGGTTTGAGACCGTCTCGGACGTCGGGAATGGCCCGGCTCGTGATGACCGACAGCGAGTACGCGAGAAACGACTCCGACATCTCGTCGGCGACGGGAACATCAATGACTTCGCGAGCGAAGTCAGGAGCCAGCGGCAGCTGATCCTGAGGCATGTGTCGAGTATGGCATCGGCCTACGACAGCCCCGCGGCACTACGCCTCGACTCCCCAAAACTCTCTACGCGGCCGTAAGGGGCCGAGCGGGCTAGAAGCCGGTTTGGGCCGGGAAGCGGAACCCGAAGCACGTGCTGTCGGTCGCGCAGAGCGCACCCGACCCCGAACCAAGGCTCGTGATGGTCAGCTCGGCGTCGATCGTCGACACGTCGTCGGTGTCGATCAAGCTGTCGCTTTCGTAGCTGCCGGCGAGGTCGGCGACGACCTGCGGCGAAGCCGAGGCGGACCAGTCAAACGGTCCACTCATCGACATCGTGACACGGGTTTCGTCGACCATCGCCATATCGAGTGAGCCGGTGAACGAGCCGGTGCCGTCTTCGTTGAAGGTCAGGGTGACTTCGTTGCGAGCCACCGTGGCGCCTTCGTCTTCGAAGACTCGGGTGAAGAACGAGCCGCTCACGGTGCCAGCGGTGATGCGTGCAGGCACGTCGAGGGCGGCGAGGTCCTCGTCATCGTCGGTCGCCGGAGCTGGAGTTGGCTCGACGGCGGCAACGATCTCGGGTGTCGCAGTGGGATCGGGGATCGGGATGGCGGTTGGTGCGGTCTCGGTGGCTGCGGCCCCGTCTTGGGCCGTGAGCTCTTCTTGTGGGATTGGTTCGCCGAACTCGTCGGTGAGTACCTGAGCAGGCGCTGGCTCGGTCGCCATCGATGCGTCGTCGTCCGTCGTGGCGTCGACGGGATCCGGTGCAGGCACCGAGAACGCCGCGTCGAGCTCGTCGTCGCTGTTGTCCGATTCGGTCACGGCGGGAGCGTCCGCGAGCAGCGCCGTCGCTTCTTCTGGCGTGACGGCGATGCCGATCGAGTCGAGCTGTGGCTTGTCGCTGAGTCCGAGGAGCAGCGCGACAATGGTGACGCCAGCGGCCAACAGCAGGATCACTGCCATGGACGACCGGGTGTTGTCGGGCGCATAACTCGGCTTCATCGGCCCACCGTTCTAGCCGCTCTGTGCGGCGGCGCGGCTGCTTATGGTCGAGCAATCCAGCGACGCGGATCCAGGGTCGACTGTCGGTCGTGCGACGTTACGAGGCATGAAGCAGGACCACTTCGGCCTGGTCGCCCGCTTCGACGCCGGCACCGTCGGGCAGTAGTGCAAGTCCCGAGGCTGCTGCCATCGCCGAGAGCTGGTGCGATCCTTGTCCGCCGGCGGACCGGAAGAAGGCCTGGCCGTTCTCCCAGCGCACTTCAACGCGTGCGAAGTGGGTTTTGCCGTCAGGGCCGCGGCGCATCGCTGCGTCGGCGGTTCCGAGCACCCGGGGACGGTGTGCATCTTCGAGCGGGATACCCCGCATGAGTCGCAGTCCAGGCCGAGCGAACAGCTCGAACGACACCATCGAGGACACCGGGTTGCCAGGCAGACCAAAGATCGGTGTGCCATCAAGCGTGCCGAACGCGAGCGGCTTCGCCGGCTTGATCGCAATCTGCATCCAGCGCATGTCGGCGATGCGCTTGAGCACCATCTTCACGAAGTCGAAGTCGCCCATGCTGACGCCGCCGCTCGTGATCAGCGCGTCGCACGACGCGGCGCCAGATCGCAGCGCGGCTTCGACCGCGTCTTCGTCGTCTCGGATCAGGCCAAGGTCGACCGTGTCGCACCCGGCCTGGGCCACGAGCGACAGGATCGTGTGCCGGTTCGAGTCACGGATCTGGCCGGGGGCGAGCGGCTGGGGGCCTTCGACGAGTTCGTCGCCGGTCGACATGACGCCGACGAGTGGTCGACGATGTGCGCTGATCGAGGCGATGCCGAGCGTCGCGAGCACGCCGATGTGGCCGGGCTGTAGCAGCGTGCCGCTCTCGAACACGGTCTGGTTGGGCTGCATGTCTTCGCCTGCTCGACGCACCGCAGCTCCGGCGCTCACGCCCTCGACGATGCGAACCGAATCGTCGCCGTCGGGGTTCTCGGTGTTTTCGACCATGACGACCGCATCGGCGCCTGCTGGCATGGGCGCGCCGGTCATGATGCGCACGGCGGTGCCGGGCGTGACGTCGACTGCGGGCGCTTCGCCGGCTGCGATCGAACCCGCCACCTGAAGCACCGTCGGTGCATCGGCGGTGTCCGCAGCGATCACGGCATACCCGTCGACGGCCGTGTTGTCGAACGGAGGGACCTGCTCGGTCGACTCGATCGGCTCGGCGGTCACGAGGCCGAGTGCCTCGAACGCCGGGAACGACTCAGCCGGAAGCGGAGCGCATTGGCTGAGCACGTACTGCTGGGCTTCGGAAAGCGGAATCATGCGGCCCTTCCAGGTGTGCGAGTTGTTGCCAAGTGTGATTGCGGGAGCGAACCGCTCAGGCGATGCCGTGCTCGGCGACGATCGATGCCAGCAGCTTACGAAAGTCGGCGCCGAGCTCAGGATGTTCAAGACCGAGTTCGACCGTAGCTCGCAGGTAGTCGAGCTTCTGACCGGCGTCGTAGCGGCGGCCTTCGTTCAGGCAGGCCCGCACGCCGGTGCGGTCGATCATCGCGGCGATGGCGTCGGTGATCTGGATCTCGCCACCCACGCCGGGAGGCGTCGCAGCGATGGCGTCGAAGATCGCGGCCGGGAACACGTAGCGGCCGGGAGCGAGCCCGTAGTTCGAGGTGGCTTCTTCGATCGGCGGCTTCTCGACGATGCTGCCGACGTCGATGATGCCGTCTTCGATGCCGAGCGGATCGATGACGCCGTAGGAGATGACTTCTTCGAGCGGGTAGTGGCCGGCCGCGAGCACGACGGCGTCGGTTTCGGCCTGGACATCGATCATGCGACGCAACAGATCGCCACCGTCCACGAGGATGTCGTCGGGCAACAGCACGGCGAATGGCTCATCGCCAACCCAGCTGGCCGCCATGCCAATGGCGTGGCCGAGCCCGAGTGGCTGACCCTGGCGAGTGAAGTACATCTTCGCCTTTTTCGGGATCTCGAGCACGGCTTCGAGCAGTTCGTGCTTGCCTCGGGACTCGAGCAGCGATTCGAGTTCGAAGTCACGATCGAAGTGGTCCTCGAGGGACTTCTTCGAGGGCGCGGTGATGATCAGCACGTCTTCGATGCCAGCGCCGACGGCTTCGTCGATCACGTACTGGATCGCCGGCTGGTCGACGATCGGCAGCATTTCCTTGGGAATCGACTTCGTCGCAGGGAGGAAGCGGGTGCCAAGACCTGCGGCGGGGATTACGGCTTTTCGGACACGTGCCATACACCGGCCAGGGTAGGGGTCCAGCGTCAGAGTGGGGTGGCGCAACCTACGGAGATGTCGATCGAACCATCTGGGGACAGGCCATCTGGGTA
>CAZEMU010000024.1:24390-26185 GCA_964513315.1 uncultured Acidimicrobiaceae bacterium
ACAGGCCATCTGGGTAGTGGCATCTGGGTACAGCCTGTGCTGGTGGGGCGGCTAGCTCTCGCCGCTCGCTGTGCCTGCCGAACGCTCGTCGAGCATCCCGCGAATGTTGGTGCGATGCCGAGCGATGATGATCGCGCCCACCACGGCGACCGCGATCGATTCGATCGCGGGGCGTCCGATGATGATCGTGCCGATAATGACGGCCGGAACGCCGACCATGGCGCCGAGGAACGAACGGCCGGACAAGGTGGCGCTGCCGAGCCAGGCCGCCAATCCGAACGGAATCAGGATCGGCCACGACGCAATTGTCAGCCCGCCGAAACAGGCGACGCCCTTGCCGCCCCGGCTCTCACGAAGGATCGGGTACATGTGGCCGAGCACGGCTGCGCAACCGCAGAGCACACCGAAGCTGGTGTCTTCGACGCCGCGTCCGAGCAGCGTCGGGCCGATGGCCTTGAGCATGTCGAACACGAGCGTGGCGATGCCAGCGCGCTTGCCCGCAATGCGAAACATATTGGTGGCCCCAGGGTTACCGGAGCCTTCCTCGATGGGATCGTGGCCCACAATGCGGCCGATCAGCAGGGCTGAAGGAAACGTTCCGAGGAGGAAGGACGCCGGCAACAGGAGCCAAACGAAATCCACGGTCGGTAGTCTGGCACCTCGATATGCCGACGTACGACTATCACTGTGACACGTGTGGGCTCGACTTCGAGCTCGAACAAGCTTTTTCCGAAGACACGCTGACGAAGTGCCCGACCAAGAAGTCCGGCCGCAGCCCCGAGGGATGCGCCAAGAGCGGCCGTGGTTCGGTCACCAAGGTCTTCTCTGCTCCGGGCATCACGTTCAAGGGGACCGGCTTCTACAAGAACGACAGCCGCGGCTCGTCAAGCTCGTCCACGACCTCCACGTCGAGCTCAAGCTCGGACTCATCGAGCAGTAGTAGCAGCAGCTCATCTGACTCGTCGAGCAGCTCGGGTTCGTCTTCGAGCTCTTCGTCAAGCTCCTCGTCGGACTGAACCGACCCGCGGCACTGCCCGCACCAAACCGGCTTCCCCCCTGATGTGCAATCAAGGAGGAGCTCATGCTCTCGATGCAGACCCGGCCTCGGGACGGCGCGCGTACAGCGGCGCCGTCTCGACCGCCCACGCCGAGGCGAAAACGACAGCGAGAACTGCGGGCAATCTGGACGCCGTCGTTGCTGCGCCGGATTGTCCGCCATCGCGGTATGCGAATCGTGGCCTGTCTGGTCGCATCGCTGGTTGCGGTTTCGGCGGTCGCGGGCGAGCGAGCAGCGCTCCAGGCTGAACGCGAATCCTGGGCGTCAACCGTCATTGCAGTCGAGGTGGTCCAGTTCGTCCCCGCAGGTGGCGAGGTCGGTCGGGCCGTTCGCCTGGTCGACCGGCCGGCTGCGGTGGTGCCTGACGGAGCGCTCGCTGCGATCCCGGTCGACGGTCTTGCCGCAGTCGATCTCGTACCGGGCGAATTGGTGCTTGCCCAACGGGTGCGCCAGGCCGGCGACGGTCAGCTGCCAGCGGGAACGGTGGCGATCACCATCGAACTCGATGGCGAGGCCGCGCTGGTCGCTCCGGGGGCGCTTGTCGACGTATGGGCGACCGATGCCGCCAACTTCAGCTCACGACGCATCGTCGAGGCCGCACTCGTGCTGCAGCTCGACGACCGTGATCTCACGATCGCGATTCCCGAAGGCGCGGCCGGACCGGTCGCAGTCGCCTCGTTGCGTCCGCTCACCGTGACCGTCGTGCGTTGAATCTCCGTTTGGCGCTAGGCGCTAGGC
>CAZEMU010000024.1:26285-33423 GCA_964513315.1 uncultured Acidimicrobiaceae bacterium
TCCGCTCACCGTGACCGTCGTGCGTTGAATCTCCGTTTGGCGCTAGGCGCTAGGCACTAGGCGCCGCTGACGGTGACATCGCCGACGACGAGCGAAAGGCCCGCTGCGCTGCTGGGCAGCCAGTCGAGGTCGCCACCGACTTCGATGATGTCGAGCAGCATGCGCTGCAGCGTCGAACCAATCGTGAACTCGCGAAGTGGTTCGGCGAGTTCGCCGTTGCGGATGCGCAGGCCGTCGGCGCCGGTCGAGAAGTCACCGCTTACCGGGTTCACACCCGAGTGCAGGCCCGACACGCCCTGAATCAGCACGCCGTCTTCGATGTCGGCGATCAGTTCGGCTTGTTCCCGAGTGCCGGGAGCGAGCGAGAGCGCAATCGTGCCGACGCCGGGCGTCGAGGTGAAGCCGCGCACGGCGTTGCCGGTCGACTCAGTGCCCAGGCGCCGGGCCGTGTAGCTGTTGTGCACGAACTTGTTGAGGCGGCCGTCTTCGATCAGGACATTGCGGCGGGTCGCAAGACCTTCGCCGTCAGCCTCGCCCGCGGTGAACGCGTTCGGGTTGGTCGGATCATCAACGAGCGTGAGCAGTTCGGAGCCAACGGTCTCGCCGAGGCGGTCGGCGAACAGCGAGCGGCCCTTGAGCACAGCCTCGCCGGACAACGTGGCGCCGATGATGCCGATGAACTGGGCGGTCACCATTGGATCGAGCACGACGGTGATGCGGCCGGTATCGGGCTTGACGGCACCGAGCAGCCGGGTCGAGCGTTCGACGGCCATCTCCGACGCCTTGACCAGATCCAGCTCACGTGGGTTGCGGCCCACGGCGTAGCCGAAGCCGATCTGGGTCTCGTCGTCGCCACCGGCGATGACGGTTGAGGTCACGTAGCTACCCGCGTCGCGGCCACCGATGCGAATGCCGCTTGTCGTCACGACCGCGGCTTCGCTGATCGAGTCGGCGAAGTCAGCAGACTCGACGAGCACGACTCGTGGATCGCCAGCCTTGGTCATCTTCTCGAGTTCGAGCGCCAGAGCGATCTTGTCGTCGGTCGGGAAGTCAGCAACAGCCTGGTCGTACAGGTCGAGCTCGGCCATCGGCACGCCGTCAGGCTCAGCGAGCTTGAGATCAGGATCGACCGAACCGAAGGTTGCATTGTCACGAGCTTCGGCGAGCGTCGAATCGATGACGTCGGGGTCCAAGGTGCCAGCCCAGGCAAATCCCTGGCGCTGGTTGTTGATGACTCGGATGCCGATGCCCTGCGACGTCGCCGAGGTGAATGACTCGACGTCACCCTCGAAGACTCGGACCTCGGTCTCGCGGTCGTTGACGACGATCGCTTCGAGCTGTTCGCCTTCCTTGGCGCGGCCGACGATCCGGTCGCCAAGTTCCAGAAGTTCGTCGAGCATCAGGCTGCGGTGCCGCCGACGGTGAGGGCGGGGACTCGAAGCGTTGGCGTGCCGTCGCCGACGGGAACGCCTTGGCCGTCTTTGCCGCAGGTGCCAGGGGCACCCATCTCGAAGTCGTTGCCGAGGGCATCGATGCTGGTGAGAACCTCGGGGCCGTTGCCGATGAGGTTGCCTTCGCGGATCGGTTCGGTGATCTCACCGTTCTCGATCAGGTACGCCTCGGTCATGCCGAACACGAAGTCGCCGCTGACGGTGTTGACCTGACCGCCGCCGAGTTGGGCCACATAGATGCCCGAGTCGGTGTCGGCGATGATGTCTTCGGGGTCGGTTTCACCGTTGGCGATGTAGGTGTTCGTCATGCGAACCATCGGCAGGTACTTGTAGCTCTGGCGGCGACCGTTGCCGCTGCTGGGACGGCCCTCGGCGCGGGCACGCAGCTCGTCCCACATGAAGTCGAGGAGGATGCCGTCTTCGATGAGCACATTGCGCTGCGCTGGCTTGCCTTCGTCGTCGATGGCGTAGGCGCCCCACTCGTGAGGCATGGTGCCGTCGTCGATGACGGTGACCAGTGGGCTGGCGACGAGTTCGCCGACGCGGCCAGCGAAGACCGTTGCTTGCTTGGCGACGTGGTCGGCTTCGAGGCCGTGGCCGCAGGCTTCGTGGAATAGCACGCCGCCGCCGCCCTTGCCGATGACCGTCGTGACGGCGCCGGACGGTGCGGGGCGGGCGCCGAGCTTGGTGATCGCACGATTCGCGGCCTTGACGGCGAGATCGGTCACGTCGTACTGGTCGAACAGTTCGAAGCCCATCGTGTGGCCGATCGACTCGCGGCCGGTCTGCATGCCGGTGTCGCCGAGGGCGACGCACGACACGGAGAAACGTGTCTTGACCTGGTCGTCGCCGGTCAGCAGGCCGTCGCTGTTCGCGATCTGGATGCGGCGGCGCACGTCGCCGTAGCCGACCGAGACCTGGGCGATCGAGTCGCCGACCTGGCGGGCGGCGTCGTTGGCGAGTTCGAGCAGCTCGACCTTGCGCTGCTTGGCGACCGTCTCGGGCATGACCTGGACGGGGCTCGGCGAGTCGACATGCTGCGACGACAAGTCAACGGTGCGAACACCGCCGTTGCCGTCGCGTGCTGCGTCGGCAGCCGCAGTTGCGGCCTGGAGGAGGCCGCGCTCGGTGAGGTCGGCCGTGTGGGCGAATCCGGTTGATTCTCCAACGATGACTCGGATGCCGGCACCCCGGCTTCGGCCCGAGGACAGTTCCTCGATTCGGTTGTCGTCGAGCAGTGCTCCAGAGGACTGTCGGTCCTCGACAAAGATCTCGGCGAATTCGCCGCCGCGGGCAGTTGCCGCAGCCAACGTGTTTTCGAGGGTCCCCTGATCGATCATCGTCCTCCTCGGCCGTCAACAAGGACGGCGGACGGTTCTGCCGCGACGGTCGTCGTAGCACGGCGAGGTGTGCCGTATGGTACCCAGGTGCCGATCGAACCGGGAGTCCAGGCGCGGACCGTCCATCTTGTGGGCGAAGCGGACACCGCCGTCGCTATGGGGACGGGCGAAGTCCACGTGTTGGCTACGTCGCGCCTGGTCGCATGGAGCGAGCAAACATCGCTCGAAGCTATGAGAGGTCAGGTCCCTGAGGGCTCGACCACCGTCGCAATGCGGGTGCATCTGGATCACCTCAAAGCTGCCTCGATCGGCTGCCAGGTCACGACGATCGCCACGTTGGAACGCATCGAGGGACGTCGTTACATCTTCCTGGTCACGAACCTCGATACCGGCAATGAGGTCCTCGCACAGGGCCGGATCGTCCGCGTGACCGTCGAAACTGGGCCGTTCTTGGACTCCGCGTGCCAGGGCGGTCCCGTCGGTCCCACCGGCGACGCATCCGCCAGTGATGTGGGCGCCTGAGGTTCGGCGGATCATGACGAGTATCTGGCCATGACGCCGAAATCCGCGCTGATTCTTCTGCTGCGCATCGGCGTCAGCGTCGGTCTCTTGGTGTTCCTTTTTGTGACCGTCGACATCGACGTTGACGAACTGTGGCCCGACGATGGGCGAGCCGTGCTGTGGCTGGTGATCGCATTCGGTTGCATGGTTGGTTCCCTCGTCCTGGCG
The DNA here is from genome assembly GCA_964513315.1 of uncultured Acidimicrobiaceae bacterium. Lineage (GTDB taxonomy): Bacteria > Actinomycetota > Acidimicrobiia > Acidimicrobiales > UBA10347 > UBA10347. Next base: position 29,806 of record CAZEMU010000024.1, read on the forward strand.
TCGTTCCGCTGGCAGCAAGTCTGTCGGGCGCTCGATCTTTCGATCTCCACCGTGCGGTTGTTCTGGCACACGATCGCGGGCCAGTTCCTGTCCAACTTCGTGCCGACGACCGTTGGCGGCGACGTCTTGCGCGTGAGCCGTCTCGGCAAAGAGACCGGCGACCGCCCCACCAGCTTCACCACCGTGATCCTCGAACGGCTGAGCGGCTGGATGGTCTTGCCCGCCTCGATCTTCGTTGGATTGGCGTCGGACCCTGCATTGCGGGCCATGGGAGCGGCCACCCGTGGTGCCATGGTCGCCGCGATCGTTACGCTCGTGGCGCTGATGCTCATCATCATCGCCGCGGGCAACGACCTGACCGGTCGGCTGCTCGAGCGCTACGAGGGCCCGCTGGCGTGGCTCCGCGCGGTCCATGAAGGCCTCGACGTCTTACGTGCTCGGCCTCGCCAGATCATTCGCATCCTGGCCACCGGCGCCGCGTATCAGGGCATGTTGATCATCGCCTTCTGGGCCGCGGCGCAGTCGATCGGGATCGAAGGGTTCGGTGTGCGAGCTGCTGCCGCGTTTGTGCCAGCAGTGCTCATCGTCCAGGTGCTTCCGCTCGGCATCGGCGGCCTCGGCGTGCGCGAAGGCGCGCTGGTCCTGTTTCTCGGAAGCCTCGATGTGCCTGACGAACAGGCGGTTGCACTCGGGCTCACGATCTATGCGTTGACGATCCTGATGTCGCTGCTCGGGCTTCCCTCGCTCGTCTTCGGCGGTGGCTTGGGCGACGACGAAGACGACGGCCCGTTCCCCGTCGCCGCCCCGACCGGGAGCTAACCGGGTGCCTGGTCGGCTCCCATTCCAGCTCCCCCCGGTCGTCAAGGAGGCGGTGCTCATCGGCGGCGTCTATGCCGCCTACTCGTTCGTGCGCAACGAGTTCGGCTCGGCTGCTGTCGAACCCGCGGTCGCCGCCCGGAACGCCGACCGGATCATCGACATTGAGCGGGCGATGGGGCTCTACATCGAAGCCGACGTGCAAGAGGCGTTCATCGACTGGACCGCATTCATCCAGTTCTGGAACCTGTTCTACGGGGTCTTCCACTTTCTGGTGACGTTTGTGTGCCTCATCTGGATGTACCGACGCCACAACGACCGCTATCGGTTCTGGCGTCGAGCCGGCCTGATCGGTACGTCAACGGCGCTGCTCGGTTACGCCGTGTTCCCGCTCATGCCGCCTCGGTTGCTTGGCGACTGTGGCCCCTATGGCGCCTGCCGTCCCGATAGTCCTTACATCGACACCGTCAATGATGTTGGCGGCATCTGGTCGTTCGAACAGTCGGGAATGGAAGCGATCTCGAACCAGTACGCCGCCATGCCGAGCCTGCACATTGGCTGGGCGCTGTGGTGTGCGCTGCTCCTCGTGCCGAGGTTGCGCACGTCCTGGGCCAAGGGGCTCGCCGCCGCGTATCCGCTGCTTACGCTCTTCGCGATCGTGGTGACCGCCAACCACTACTGGATCGACGGGTTGGGCGGTGTGGCCGTGATCGGGATCGGTTGGGCAGCCAGCACCGCATGGGAGCGGTGGTGGATTCCTCCGAGACAAGATGAGCCGGGGGAGAAATCCCCACAGGATTCAGGCCCGCTCGAATCGGGCGGACGAGAAATCGGCAGTAGCGTGTCGGTTGGTGATGCTCAGTAGCGCCATGCAGCCCGCCGACCTTCGTCGGCTCTCCTCGGCTCAGCTCGAAGAGCTGTGTGCAGAGCTACGCGAGGCGATTCTTGACGCGGTCGGGATTCAGGGCGGTCACCTGGGCTCGAACCTCGGGATCGTTGAGCTCACCGTTGCCCTGCACCGGGTGTTCGATTCACCCCACGACGTGCTGCTGTTCGACACTGGCCACCAGGCCTATGCCCACAAGATGCTCACTGGTCGCCTCGACGACTTCGCCACGCTGCGCACGACCGATGGCCTGTCCGGCTATCCGTCGCAGGGCGAGAGCGAACATGACTGGATCGAGAATAGCCACGCCTCGACGGCGCTGAGCTACGCGCACGGCCTGGCGACGGCCTTCAGCAAGAACGAAGCCAATACTCGCAAGGTCGTCGCTGTCGTTGGCGATGGCTCGATGACCGGCGGCATGGCGTTCGAAGGTCTCAACAATCTCGGCCACGCCGACGCCAACGTCACGATCGTCTTGAACGACAATGGCCGTTCCTACGCCCCAACTGTCTCTCGCCTGGGCGACTCGCTCGCCCGGCTGCGGGTGAACCCCACCTTCATCCGGTCGCAGAGCCGTATGGAGAAGCTCATCGGCGATGTGCCGCTCGTCGGTCGCGAAGTCGAGCGTGCCCTCGACGCCGCCAAGGCTGCGGTGCGCGAAATGTGGGAGCCGACCTCGTTCTTTGAGAACCTCGGTGTCCGCTACACCGGTCCCTTCGATGGCCACGACATCGACGGGCTTGAGCACGCACTGCGCAATGCCGCCGAAATTGACGGCCCGGTCGTCGTGCACGTACGCACCGACAAGGGCCGTGGCTATGCGCCAGCCGAGAACGACCCGGTCAAGAAGATGCACGACACGGGTCCGTTCAAGGTCGAACCCAAGCCCGGCGCTGCTGACGACCCTCCTCGCGGAAAGTTCACCGCTGCGTTTGCCGAAGCGATCGTCAAGGTCGGCGAACGTGTGCCCGAAGTCGTTGCGCTGACGGCCGCAATGCCTGACTCGACCGGACTACTTCCCTTTGCGAATCGCTTCCCGGACCGTGCCTACGACGTCGGCATCGCCGAACAGCACGCCGTCACGATGGCAGCTGGCATGGCCATGGGTGGCCTGCGCCCGATCGTGGCGATCTACTCGAGTTTCTTGACCCGGGCGATCGACCAGATCAACCTCGATGTCGGCCTGCATCGTCTTCCGGTCATCTTCGCCGTCGACCGTTCGGGCGTGACAGGCCCCGACGGGCCCTCAGCGCACGGCGTGCTCGACATGGTCCTGCTTTCGAAGGTGCCGGGTATGACCCTGCTCGCACCGTCGTCGTACGAAGAAGTCGGCGTCATGCTCGACGAGGCGCTCGAGATCACCGACGGCCCGGTCGCAATCCGCTGGCCTCGCACCAGCGCCCGCATGGTGAGCGAAGCCGAAATCGGCACCGGGCTGCGTGCCCGCAAAGTGCAGGCGGGGCAGCGGGTCTGCTTGCTCGCCGTCGGCAAAATGGTCGAAGCCGCCGAGCTCGCGGCCGCCATCTTGGCTGCCGACGAGGTCACCGCAACCGTCTACGACGTGCGCTGCGCCAAGCCGCTCGACCCCGACATGCTGGCCGATGCTGGCTCGCACGACATCGTCGTGACGATCGAAGACGGTCTGGCCGCTGGCGGAGTCGGCTCGTGGATCGCACATGAGCTCGCCGAGGCCGACACGCCGCCCCGAGTACGGGTCATGGGCTTGCCCGACACCTACATCCGCCACGGAGACCCTGACGAGCTGCTCGCCGAGCTCGGTCTCGATGCGGCCGGCATCGCCACCGAAGTCCGCCGCTGGCTCTAGCGGTCGAGCGACGCTCCGTCTGACTCATTCGGGCCAGACTCATTCGGGCCAGACTCATTCGAGCCAGACGTATTCGAGCCGGACTCGTTCG
>CAZEMU010000024.1:33523-38130 GCA_964513315.1 uncultured Acidimicrobiaceae bacterium
GACTCATTCGGGCCAGACTCATTCGAGCCAGACGTATTCGAGCCGGACTCGTTCGGAAACTCGAAGTCCGGCAATGACTCGACGGCCGAGGTCAGTGCTTGGCTCCAGCCCCGAGAAATGGACTGGAAATAGGGATCGTCCTGTTCCACGCGCATGGATCGAGGAGCTTCGAGCGAATCCTTCTCGTACACGTTGATGTCCAGGGGCATGCCGACCGAGAGGTTCGCTCGCATCGTCGAGTCGAACGACACGAGCAGAAGCTTGATCGCCGCCTCGAACGACAGCGACGGATCGAACGCCCGAACAAGGATCGGTTTGCCGTACTTGGCTTCGCCGATCTGCAAGAACGGTGTGTCAGCACCGGCCTCGATGAAGTTGCCCTCGGGATAAATGAGGAACAGTCGAGGCGGCATCTCGCCGATCTGTCCGCCGAGAATGAGCGTCGCATCGAACGCCGAGGCTTGTTCGCCGTGGTTGGACACCGCGCTCTTGAGCGTCTGTCCAACGAGCTGTGCGACCTGAAACATCGTGGGTGCTTCGAGGATTGACGGGCTGCGCTCCGAAAGGCGTTGCGTGCGATCGTCGAGCAGCCCGACGGCGATCTGGGTTGTTGCGAGGTTGCCAGCGCTCAGCAGCGTGATGCTGCGGTCACCCGTCTTCGTCCAGGTGTGCATCTTGCGGTAGCGAGAAATATTGTCGATGCCCGAATTGGTCCGTGTGTCAGAGATGAAGACGAGGCCACGGTCCATCAGTAGGCCAACGCAGTAGGTCACGGCAGCGAACGATACTCAGCTCGATGCGTTGCGGTGTGATCACTGCTGGACTTGTAGGGACACGCTCAGATGTTCGGCTCCGTCACCGACACGTACGCCACGTATCGGCGCTGCATCTCGGTAGTCGAGACCGGTTGCGATGCGCACATACCGCTCATCCGGGGAGATGCCGTTCGAGATGTCGAATCCGACCCATCCCAGGCCTTCGACCCAGGTTTCGGCCCACGCGTGGGTTGCGTCTTGTGAGATGCGGTCGTCCATCATCAGGTAGCCGCTGACGTAGCGAGCGGGAGCGTTGAGGACTCTGCACGCGGTCACGAAGATCTGTGCATGGTCTTGGCAGACGCCTGCCCCACGGGTCAGGGCTTCTTCGACTGCGATGCCCGACGTCGTGGCTCCGACCTCGTAGGTGACCGCGTCTCGAATCTTGGCCGAGAGGGCGTGCAGATTCTCGATGGAGAGCTCGTCATCGACGAACGGTGCGACGAGTGCCCGAAGTAGGTCTCCCGGGTCGGTGAGTGCGGTTTCGCGCCGGTAGAGCCACAGCGGCGCGAGCTCGCGATGCTCAGCGACCACGCCGATCGTTGCATGGGTCTCGACTTCGCCAACCGCGGTGACGGCCACGTGTGTCGCACCGGGGTCTACTTGAAACAGCTCGACATGGTTCTGATGTTCGTCGGTGTACGACAGTTCGGCGCTGCCGCCGCTCATTTCGGTTGCCCAGCTGAGCACGGTTTGGCCAGGGGCCGTTGGCGGAGTGAGCCGCACTTGCTGGAGCGCGGACACGACCGGCGAATCGTAGGTGTAGTGGGTGACGTGCTCGATCTTGAGCCTCATAAAAAGACCGTTTCGGATCGGAAACGGGGCGACGGATTACACATCGAAGTGGTAGTCCCGCTGGATCTGCGTTGCGATGCCGTTTGCGTCAATGATCGCTTGCTGCAAGAACTCGTGGAGCCCAGCGTCGAAGACATGTTCGATGGTCGTCGACTCGAAGCGGTCGACCATCTCGTCGGCCAGCTCTGCCGAGCGTGTGGTGAGTTGATATTCGCGATTGAGATAGTCGAGGTTCGCGGCGATCTTTCCGATGCAGAAACGCAGCGATCGGGGCATCTGCTCGTCGAAGAGAGCGAAGTCGGCTATCCCCGCTGGGTTGATCTCGCCGTCGGCATGGGAGCGATAGGCCCGGCGTGCGGACACGGCTCGCAAGATCGTTTCCCACTGCACCGTGTCGAGGCGAGAACCGACCTGGCTCACGGACGGAAGCAGCAGGTAGTACTTGACATCAAGGATCCGGGCGGTGTTGTCCGCCCGCTCGATGAGCGTGCCGAGTCGAGCGAAGTTGAAGCTGTCGTTACGGGTCATCGTGCCGTGCATTGCCCCTCGGACATAGGCGCTCTCGCGCTTGATTGCCCGCAGCGCATTGGGCAACTCGGTCGGATCGATGGGAGCGTTGAGCAGGTCCGTGAGGGTCATCCAGCACTCGTTGGTGGCTTCCCACGTCTCTCTCGTCAGGGCCGTACGAATGCCTCGGGCGTTCTCCCTGGCGACGTTGACGCAGGACAGCACACTCAGCGGGTTCGACTCTTCGCGAAGTAGAAAGTCGATGACGGCTTCGCTGGAGAACTGCTCGTGCAGGTTGAGAAAGTTCTGGGTCGAGCTCGCCGTGCTGACCACGGACTTCCACTCTTGCGCGGCGCCCTCGGACCTCGTCAAGGCGATATGGAGGCCGGCTTCGACGAGTCGAGCGGTGTTTTCGGTGCGTTCGAGGTTCCGAAACATCCAGAACAGGCGGCGAGCAGTGGTTCCCAGCATCAGGCTTGAAGAACCCAGGTGTCTTTGGTGCCGCCGCCTTGGCTCGAGTTCACGACGAGCGATCCTTCTTCGAGGGCGACTCGGGTGAGGCCGCCGGGCGTGATGCGTATGTTGTCGGGCGACACCAGCACGAAGGGGCGCAGGTCGACATGGCGAGGAGCGAGACCGGCATCGGTCAAGATCGGCACGGTGGAGAGCGCCAGCGTGGGTTGGGCGATGTAGCAGTCGGGGTTGGCCCGAAGCTTGGCCTCGAAATCAGTTAGCTCGGCTTTGCTGGCCGCCGGCCCGACGAGCATGCCGTAGCCGCCTGAGCCGTGTACCTCTTTGACGACGAGCTCGCTGAGGTGGTCGAGGACGTACGCGAGAGCGTCAGGTTCAACGCAGCGCCAGGTCGGAACGTTCTTCAGGATGGCGGGCTCGCCCATGTAGAAGTCGATGATTTCTGGCATGTACGAGTAGATCGCCTTGTCATCGGAAACACCGGTGCCAGGCGCATTCGCGATGGTCACATTGCCGGCTCGGTACACGTCCATGATTCCGGGGACACCGAGCATCGACGATGGGTCGAATGTCAGCGGATCCAAGTACGCGTCGTCAATGCGCCGGTAGAGCACGTCGACGACCTGACGTCCGCGTGTCGTCCGCATTGTGACGTGGCCGTCCACCACCTGGAGATCCTGACCGGACACGAGTTCGACGCCCATCTCATCGGCGAGAAACGAGTGCTCGAAGAACGCAGAGTTGTAGGCGCCAGGAGTCAGCACCGCGATCGTCGGGTTGCCGTCACACGATGGCGGCGCACAAGCCGCCAACGATCGCCGAAGGTGGCGGGGATAGTCGTTGATCGTGCGAACCTGTGTCCGCGAGAACAGCTCGGGGAACATGTGGAGCATGGTCTCGCGGTTCTCGAGCATGTAGCTGACGCCGGATGGTGTGCGAGCGTTGTCCTCGAGCACGTAGAACTCGTCTTCGCCGGTGCGAACGAGGTCGATGCCCACGATGTGGGTGTAGACGCCACCGGGCGGTTCAACACCGATCATGTGTTGGAGGAACGCCTCGTTGCGCAGGATCAGCTCGACCGGCAATCGCCCGGCCCGAATGATCTCTTGTCGGTGGTACAGATCGTGGAGGAACGCGTTGATGGCCCGTACCCGTTGATCGATGCCTCGTTCGAGCCGAGCCCATTCCTGGGCAGAGATGATTCGAGGAACGATGTCGAACGGGATCAATCGCTCGGTGCTCGCGTCGTCGCCGTAGACGGTGAACGTGATGCCGGTGCGACGAAAGAGCACTTCGGCCTCGGCGGATTTGGCCAGCAGCCTCATCGGGTCGGTGGAGTCGAACCAGCGGTGATAGTCCGCATAGACATCTCGCGTGCCTGCGCGGTTGCCCAGCATCTCATCGAAGGGGAGGCTGGGTTCTGTCACTGCCGCAACCTTAGTTCACACCGTCGAGCCGCTCGACCGGCTCGACCGAAGGCCGGTCTTGCTGAAGACACCAGCGAAATGGGGGCTATTCCGCTCGCCGCTCGCCACGGCGCCGTCATACGCTCGCCGTTGTGAGCGACTCGACCCCTCCAGAGAATGCCGCTCCGCCGGAGGCGGCCAATCCTGACCGTGCCGTGCTTCTGTGGGTGCTCTCGTTGGGCTGACTGCAGACGCTGGGCATGCGTGACCATGCCTCGGCGCTAGCCCGTCGTCAGCTGACGGTTTCGAGTCCGAGCAGTCGGGCGAACACGCTGCGCATCTCGTCGAGTTCGCCTCGTTGTTCGGTCAGCGCCAGGCTGGTGCGGCGACGCAGAAAGTCATCGACGGTCGACACCATCTCGGTCTCGCCGATCTGAATGATCTCGGCCCGTAGATAACGAGGACCGTCCCAGACGATCTCGCTGAGCGAAGGATCCGCATCGATGCGGTCGATCACGTCGACCGCCCGTGCTCCGTAGCGGCGCCACAACAGGTCAGCAGTGTCGCGATCGATGTTGTCGAAGGTGATCGCTCGGGCCACGAAACGTGCGTA
>CAZEMU010000025.1:0-6433 GCA_964513315.1 uncultured Acidimicrobiaceae bacterium
CTGCCGTTGGGGAATACCCCACTGGGCAGGGACCTTGCATAGGGCGGCCGGTACCGTGATCGGCCGCGCCGCAGAGTGCGGTCGAAACCCAGGGAGTTTGACGATGGAAGAGTCACCGGTCGATCTGGAACGCATAGCTGCCGCAGTGAGCGAGATCCTCGCGGCCATTGGCGAAGACCCTGACCGCGATGGTCTGCACGACACGCCTCAGCGTGTTGCTCGCATGTACGCCGAAGTCTGCGGCGGCTTGCATCAGGACCCACGCAAACACCTGGTCACGCAGTTCGAAGCGGGCCACCAAGAGATGGTGATCGTGCGTGACATCCCGATCTATTCGCTCTGCGAGCACCACCTCGTGCCGTTCATGGGCGTGGCCCACCTCGGCTACATCCCGAACGAAGAGGGCCGCATCACTGGCCTGTCCAAGCTGGCTCGGCTCGTCGACGGCTACGCCCGCCGCCCGCAGGTGCAAGAACGTCTGACCTCGCAGTGCGCCGACGCGATCGACGAGACCCTCGAACCCCGAGGCGCAATCGTCGTCATCGAAGCCGAGCACCTCTGCATGGCCATGCGAGGCATCCGCAAGCCGGGCGCAATGACGGTCACCTCTGCCGTGCGCGGCATCTTCCGCGAAGACGTCGCCACACGCATGGAGGCCATGCGCTTCCTGACCAACGACTAAGCGCAACATGCCATCTGTGACGAGTAGGTGCCTCACGATGGGCGTCGTGAATGTCACGCCTGACTCGTTCGTCGGCGAAGTTCGCACGCCTGGACTCGACGAATCGGTCGAGCGATGCCGTCAGCTGCTCAGCGAGGGCGCCGACATCTTGGACATCGGCGGTGAGTCGACGCGACCGGGCGCGACCCCGATCACGGTCGATGAAGAGCTCGAACGTGTCATCCCCGTGATCGAGACAATTGCGCCGGAACTGCCAGCCGACGTACGGCTGTCGATCGACACTCGGAACGAAGCCGTGGCGCGAGCCGCGGTCGCTGCGGGTGCGTCGATGATCAACGACATGAGCGCATCGCTCGGTCCCGTCGCCGGTGAACTCGGCACCGACTTCGTCGCCGCCCACATGCAGGGCACTCCGGCGACCATGCAAGAGTCGCCCAGCTACGACGACGTGGTCGACGAGGTGTTGGCCGAGATGGTTGCTGCAGCGTCGGCAGCCCGCGAAGCGGGCGCCCGCCAAGTCTGGATCGATCCTGGCATCGGCTTCGGTAAGAACCGTGCCCACAACCTGGCGTTGCTGAGCGCCATCGATCGGTTTGTCGCCTCGGACTTCCCAGTGCTGATCGGCGTGAGCCGCAAAGGGTTCATCGGACGCATCCATGCCGCCAGCGACCAGGGCGCTCCGTTCGACTCGGTGCCGCCCGTTCCGACCGATGACCGTCTCGAAGGCTCGCTGGCTATCGCCGCCTGGTGCGCGTTGCTTGGCGTGGACATCGTGCGGGTGCATGACGTTGCGCAGACCGTGCAGGCGATGAAAGTTGTCGCAGCTCGCTAAAACGCTGGTCTGGGGGACGATTCGTGGGTAATCGCCCGTCGGCGCCCTGATAGGGTCCGAATCGATGACCGAAATGTCAATCTCCAGCCTCCGCGGCAAGTGGGCGCAGGGCATTCAGCCGCGCGACTTCATGTGGGTTCTCAAGGATCAACTCGCCGTTTGCGAACGCCTGGGCGGCAAGGGTTCGAGCCACCGCCCCATCCGTCGCCAAGAAGAGATCGTGTGGGTGCTGAACAGCAACATCGACCTCACCATCTCGCTCATTCCTGGCACCCACAATCTCGAGGCCTACAAGAAGCTCGGGCTGCCACACCGCCACTGGCCGGTGAACGATGGCGAAGACCCCACGTTCAACCTGCCCAAGATCTATGAGCAGATGGGCATCGCCATCGACAACAACAAGACGATGCTCATGCACCGAATCTCGCTCGACGACACCGTCATGGGCTTCTTCGGCGGCTTCTTGCTGTGGGGCGGCTACCTCGAGAACGCAACCGACACGACTGTCATGGTCGAGCGCTTGTTCTCGAAACAGGTCGGCTCTAAGGGCCGCAGGATCATCAACACGATCGCCGCGGACACCTCGATCCGGAAGTCCGAACTTCCGGCGTCTGACGACTGAGCAGCGCAATGGCTGACGATCGCATTCTGCTGCGCGGTTTGCGCGTCATGGCGTTCTGCGGGGTGCTTCCCGAAGAACAGGCGCGCCGCCAACCGTTCGAGATCAATGCCGAGGTCGTGACCGACATGACGGCTGCGGGTCTCAGCGACGACCTTGCCGACACGATTGACTATGGCGCCTTGACCCAAGAGCTCGCTGACTTGGTCGAGAACGGCCGGTTCGCGTTGCTCGAGTTCTTTTCGCAGCGCATCGCCGATGTGCTGCTCGGCGATCCGCGGGCGGTCGAGGCCACCGTCGAGGTGCTGAAGCTTCGACCTCCGGTGCCCCAGGATCTGTCCGCGAGTGGCGCTCGGGTTACCCGGCGCCGCTAGGCCGGTACCGCTCACGTCGTGTCAGTGATCGAGCCTCGTCGGGCGTTTCTGGGTCTCGGCAGCAATCTTGGTGATCGCCGCAACTACTTACGTCATGCCGTCGACGCCATCCCCGATCTCGTTCGGATCTCGGATGCGTACGAGACCGACCCGGTTGGGGGCCCTGAGCAGGGCGCGTTCCTCAACATCGTCGCCGAACTCAACACGGCGCTGAGCGCTCGCGAGCTGCTCGAGGTGTGTCGCACGCTTGAGACCGAAGCCGAACGTGTCCGGATCGAACGCTGGGGTCCGCGGACCCTCGATGTCGATGTCCTGTGGATCGATGACGAAACGGTCGCCGAGCCCGATCTGGTGGTGCCGCACCCGCGCATGTTCGATCGTGCGTTTGTGATGGTTCCGCTCGCCGAGCTTGCCCCCGACATTGCCGAGGGCTGGACCGATCCTGATACCGGCGAGGTTCGTCGCCTCGGTTCACTGTCGACGGACTGAACCGCTGACATGAGCGACCGCATCAGTGTCCGCATTGTCGGACCCGGGCGAGCGGGCCAATCGTTTGCTTCTGCCTTTGCCGAGGTTGGCGTCTCGGCCGAACTGCTTGCTCGTGATGCGGACATCGCTTTGGTCGCTGATGGTGTCGACGCGGTTCTGCTGTGTACTCCCGACGCAGCAATTGCGACGGCCGCAGCTGCGATCGAGCCCGGCCCAGCAGCGATCCTGCACTGTTCTGGTGCGACGCCGCTGACTGCACTCGCCGGACACGCACGAATCGGATCGCTGCATCCGCTCATGGCACTGCCCGATGCCGAGACGGGCTCGGCTCGGCTTCGCGACCACGGATGGTTCGCTGTCGCCGGTGATCCCATCGCCGGTGCACTCGTCGAGGCGCTTGGCGGCCGGCGCTTCGATGTGCCCGACGAGTTCCGCGCTCGTTATCACGCCACTGCTGCCGTCGCCGCAAACCACCTGGTGGCGCTACTCGGCCAAGTCGAGCGACTCGCGGCCAGCGTCGGCGTGCCCGTCGAAGCGTTTCTCGACCTGGCAGCGGGCAGCTTCGACGACGTCCGGCGCATCGGTGCGACTGCCGCGCTCACCGGCCCCGCAGCTCGCGGCGATCACAGCACCCTCGACGCACATCGGGCGTCGCTCCCGACTGACGAAGTCGAGCTGTACGAGGTGCTCGCTGCTGCGGCCGCCAAACTGGCACGACCGAACGAACCCGACGAGCTCTGACGCGGACGGCTACGGCCGCTTGTCTCTCTCGCAAGCCTTGTGCTTTGGAACCTGGAGGCCGCCATGCAACTGACGCGCACGATCGCCGAGACCTGGGATGTGCTCGACGCTGCTCGAGCGGACGGCAAGCGAGTTGGGCTCGTGCCGACCATGGGGTTCTTGCATGCCGGCCACGCCAGCCTGATCGAAGCCGCGGCGGCCGACAATGACGTGATCCTCACCACGATCTTCGTCAACCCACTGCAGTTCGCAGCCGGCGAAGACCTCAGTGACTATCCCCGCGACCTCGACCGGGACCTCGAGATCTGCGAAGCGGCGGGTGCCACGATCGTGCTCGCTCCCTCGGTTGACGAGATGTATCCGCAGCCGATCATCACGACCGTGTCGGTCGACGAGCTGAGCCAGGGGATGGAAGCTTCCCAGCGCCCCACCCACTTCGATGGCGTATCCACGGTGGTCGCCAAGCTGTTCAACATCGGCGGACGCTGCCGGGCCTACTTCGGTGAGAAGGACTACCAACAGCTCGCGCTGGTGCGTCGCATGGCATCGGACCTGTCGTTCCCGGTCGAGATCGTTGGCTGCCGGATCGTCCGCGAGGACAACGGCTTGGCCATGTCGAGCCGGAACACGTACCTCTCGCCCGAACAACGCGACGCGGCTGGGGTGCTCAACCGGTCGCTGCGTAGCGCCGTTGCGCTGGCCGAAGGCGGGGAGCGCAACGCCGACGCTGTGCGGCAACACATCCTCGACATGATCGCCAGCGAGCCTCTCGTGTCGGCACCCGACTACGTCTCCATCGTCGACGCTGCGACGCTCGAACCGTTGGAAACGCTGGCCGGAGACGTTCGCATCATCCTGGCCGCCCAGGTCGGGCGACCCCGGCTGCTCGACAACATCGGCGTTAGCCTTGCGCCATGAGTGAAACCCCGGCGGACTGGTACCCAGACCCCTACGGACGACACGAGCTTCGGTATTGGGACGGCGAGCTCTGGACCGACCACGTGTCCTCACACGGCAGACAGTCGTCAGACCCAGCCCAGCCGACCGGATCTCCCGGCGTCATTGCAGCCGTCGACCAGATCGGTGTGTCCGCGACGACGACCGATCCGGACAAGATCTCGGATCAGATCGTCGCTCACCAGACGGTCGCCGCGGCTGTTGGCAACCCGGTCAATGCCGCCGCCGGACAAGGCGCGTTGGCGTCGGATCTGCTTGGCCAACGACTGTTCGTCGTGAACCAAAAGGCGAAGCTGATCGAGGTCAACAACGAGTACGCGATCTTCAACCACGAGGGGATGCAGATCGGCGCCGTTCGCCAGGTCGGCCAGAGCACCCTCAAGAAGGTCGCCCGAGTCGTGTCGAGTCTCGACCAGTTCATGACCCACCACCTGCAGGTCGTCGACCTGTCCGGTGCCGTCGTGCTGACGCTCACTCGGCCAGCCAAGTTCGTGAAGTCCCGTGTCATCGTGAACGATGCGATGGGCAACCAGGTCGGCGAGATCGCCCAGAACAATGTGTTCGGCAAGATCAAGTTCTCGCTCAAGGCCAATGGCCAAGAGGTCGGCTCGATCAACGCCGAGAACTGGCGGGCGTGGAACTTCAACGTCCAGAACGCCCAGGGCGAAGAAGTCGCCCGGATCACCAAGACGTTCGAAGGCGTGCTGAAGACCGCCTTCACCACGGCGGATAACTATGTCGTCGAGGTCCACCGCGACCTTCAGGATCCGTTGCGTCAGATGGTTGTCGCTGCGGCACTTTCGGTGGACACCGCACTCAAGCAGGATTCGAGAGGCTTTGGCTGATGGTTAACCCCACGTACTTCCAACCGCCCCAGCACGAGGTCGTCGACGCGGTGCGTCGAGCCCTCGCCGAGGATCTGTCGCCGCTCGGCGACATGACGTCGGGCATGATCGGCGCCGACGTCACGGCAACCGCGCAGATCAACGCTCGCAAGCCGGGCCGTCTTGCCGGCCGTGCGTGTGCGGCCGAGGCATTCCGCCAGGTCGACGAGTCGATCTCCATCACGTGGCATTGCCACGACGGCGACGAGCTCGAAGCCGGAACGATCATCGCTGACGTCAGCGGCCCGCTGGCGACAATCCTGGTGGCCGAGCGCACGGCGCTGAACTTCCTGGGGCACCTGTCGGGCATCGCGACCCGCGTCAACGAGTTCGTCACGATCTGCGATGGCCGCATTGGTGTCTGGGACACCCGCAAGACCACGCCGGGACTCCGAGCGCTTGAAAAGGCAGCAACCCGAGCCGGCGGCGGTCGCAACCACCGCGGCAACCTGAGCGGCTGGCTCATGTTCAAGGACAACCACCTGGTCGGCATGACGATCGCCGAGGCGATCGCCGAAGCCCGTGACCGCTGGCCCGGCCGCCCGTTGCATGTCGAGTGCGACCGGCTCGATCAGGTCGAACAGGCGGTCGCTGCGCATGCCGACCTCATCTTGCTCGACAACATGTCGCCCGACACGGTCCGCGAAGCCATGACGCTGATCGGCCCCAAGCGCCCCGACGGTCGTCCGATCGTCGAGGCCTCTGGCGGCATCACCATCGAGACGATCGGCGACTACGCCGACACCGGTGTCGACTTCGTGTCGTCGGGTTCGCTGACGAACTCCGCGCCCGTGCTCGACATCGGGCTCGACATCGAGATCGACGCCGTCACCACGGCCGACTGAACCACGCCCG
>CAZEMU010000025.1:6533-15953 GCA_964513315.1 uncultured Acidimicrobiaceae bacterium
AACCACGCCCGGTCATCGAAGGAAGGAAGCCGATGCTGCTCACGATCGACGTCGGCAACACCCAGACGGTCGTCGGGGTCTATGACCACGACGGCGACATGACGGTCGCCGATGGTGGCCTCCTCGGTCCGTGGCGGCTGTCGACGGTGCACGACCGCACCGAAGACGAGTACGCCGTGCTGATCCAGGGATTGCTGTCGACCGCCGATGTGCATTGGCGCGATCTCAATGGTGTCGCCATCACATCGGGCGTCGCTCACATCACGTCGGCGCTGCGACGCATGGTCGCTCGACAGCTCGACGTCGAGCCGGTCGTGATCGGCCCGGGCGTCAAGAGCGGCCTGGCCATCCGGTACGACAATCCCCGCGAGGTCGGCCCCGACCGCATCGCGAACGGCGCTGCCGTTTATGACCTTTACGGCGGCCCAAGCATCGTCGTCGACTTCGGTACGGCGACGACGCTCGACGCGGTCAGTGCCGATGGCGACTATCTGGGCGGATCGATTTCGCCGGGCGTCGAGATCAGCCTCAAGGCGCTGGTGGGCAAGGCCGCGGCGCTGTCCACCGTCGAGCTGGTCGAACCGAAGAACGTGATCGGGCGCAACACCACCGACTCGATCCGGTCCGGCGTGCTCTATGGCTACGCGGCCCAAGTCGACGGACTGTGTGCCCGCTTCGAAGCCGAGATCGGTGAATCGACCGTGATCGCAACCGGCGGCCTGGCGAGCTGGATTTCGCCGCACACAAAGGTCGTGGACGAAGTAGAGCCGTGGCTTACGCTGCACGGCCTGCGACTGATCTGGCAGAGGAACCAATGAGCGAGTCCGAAGACACCCCGACTGAAGAGCTGCCTGCGCCTGAGCAGCGTCCCGCGCCGGAGATTCCGTACCGCTTTGATCGGACGGCATCGGCTGCATCGATCATCGAAGAGTTCGGTGAGATCGAAGACGGCTCCGAAACCGGGCACACGGTCTCGATCGCGGGCCGGCTCATGCTGCGCCGTGAGCAAGGCAAGCTCGCGTTCGGCGTGCTCGCAGATTCAAGTGGACGCGTGCAACTCTTCGCTCGTTCGAACTCGACGCCTGACTTCGACGGCTTCACCAGCCTGAACCTGGGTGACTGGATCGGCGTGACCGGTCAAGTCATGAAGACCCGCCGCGGTGAGCTCTCGGTGAGCGTCGTCGCGTGGGAAGTCCTCGCCACGGCCCAGCGTTCGTTCCCGGACAAGTGGCACGGCATCAGCGACCCGGATCTTCGGTACCGCCAGCGCTACGTCGACCTGTGGGTGACCGACGAGGCTCGCGCGACCTTCACGATGCGTTCAAAGATCATGTCGCTGACGCGACGGTGGCTCGAAGACCGCGACTTCATGGAAGTCGAAACGCCGGTGTTCCATCCGATCGCTGGCGGTGCTGCGGCCCGCCCGTTCGTGACCCACCACAACGCGCTCGACACCGAGCTCTACCTGCGCATCGCCCCTGAGCTGTATCTCAAGCGCCTGACGGTCGGCGGCTTCGAACGAGTCTTCGAGATCGCTCGCGTGTTCCGCAACGAGGGCATGTCGACTCGGCACAATCCCGAGTTCTCGATGCTCGAGCTGTACCAGGCCTATGCCGATTACGGCGACATCATGGAACTCGTCGAGCAGCTCGTCGAGCACCTTGCCCTGGAACTGCTCGGCACGACCGAGATCGAATGGGACGGCAAGCCGATGAGCTTGGCTGCCCCGTGGCGTCGGGCGTCGATGCTCGAACTCATCACCGAGTTCACGGGCCAGACCTTCACGTTGGACCAGCCAATCGAAGAGCTGCGAGCGGCGGCCGAAGGCTTCGGCGTGTCGGTCGAGGACTACTGGGGCCCCGGCAAGCTGCTGCTTGAGATTTACGAAGAGACCTGCGAGAAGAACCTTTGGGATCCCGTCTTCGTGATGGATTACCCCAAGGAAGTCTCGCCACTCTCACGTGATCACCGGGACCTGCCCGACTTCGTCGAGCGGTTCGAGGGCATCGTTGGTGGCCGCGAGCTGTGCAACGCGTTCAGCGAGCTCCTGGACCCAGCCGAGCAACGTGCCCGGTTCGAAGCCCAAGAGGCCGACCGCGAGGCTGGCGACGACGAAGCCATGGCCGTCGACCGCGATTACCTGCGAGCACTCGAGTTCGGCCTGCCGCCAACCGGTGGGCTCGGCATCGGCATGGATCGCCTCGTGCAGATCCTGACCGGCCAGACCAACATCCGCGACGTGGTGCTGTTCCCGACGTTGCGCCCCGAAGTCTTCGACTGAGCCGACCATGTCTCGGGCCAGGCGACTGTTCGCCGACGTCGCGCTTGACGCGTGGGAACGGTTCGGCCGCGCCGCGGCGATTGGACCCGGCAGCCGACGGGCCGCACGCTTTGCCGAGTTCGGTGAGGGGTCAATCATGTGCTTCCCGCCGCAAGCTCTCTATGGCGAGCACGCGATCGTGGTCGGTCGGGACACGGCCATTGGTCCACACGTTGCGTTGACGGTCGGCATGGTCCCGGGCCAGGAACTCATCGGTGAACGCATGCTGCGCGTCGGCGACCGATGCCTGATCGGGCGAGGTTGCTCGATCGCCTGCCACTTCGACATCGAGATCGGCGACGACGTGTTCTTCGGTCCGAACGTCTATGTGACCGACCAAAACCATGACAACAGCGAGCCCGACGTGCCGGTTGGCCGTCAGAGTTCGGTCGAGAAGCCCGTCCGTATCGGTGCTGGCTCGTGGCTGGCGACGGGCGTCGTGGTCACCCCGGGCGTGACGATTGGCCGAGGTGTGACCGTCGGAGCGAACTCGGTGGTGACGACCGATCTGCCTGACGGCTGCGTCGCAGTCGGCGCCCCGGCGCGGGTCGTGCCTGCCCCCTAGCTCGTCAAAAAGTTGCGGGTGTCAGAGCAACGCAACTCGCGGACCGGTTGCACTTCTCCGACACCCGCAACCTGAATGGTTGCGGGCGTACAGTGCGGTGATGCGTGTTCTCGTCGCCGGCATGGGCTCAGCGATCGGAACCAATATCGCGCTCCGAGCCGCCGAGGACCCTGCGGTCGAGGCACTTGCTGGGTTCGACTTGGAACCGCCACGACGGTGGATCCCCAAGGCCGACTTCCAGTTCGCTCGCCCACGCGATGCCGCTCGGGTGAGCGAGATCGTGGCTCGATTCAAGCCAACGGTCGTGGTGCACGCATGGGTGTTCGAGCCTCGGGCACGGTCGTCACCAGGCCAGGCTCGTAGCCGCACGATCGCTGGCACCGAAGCGCTTCTCGGAGCCTGTGGCCAGATCGACACGGTTGAACACTTCGTCGCTCGGTCGAGCACGTCGATCTACGGCCGAGGTCGGACCGCTGCGGCTCGCCCGACCGTCGAGACGGCCGTGCGCCCGACCTCGACGTTCGGAGAGATCGTCGCTCGGGTCGAGGATCGGGTCGAAGCAGTGGCGGCAGACCTCGGCGCCAGCTGCGCCATGGTTCGCGTCGCTCCGGTGATGGCTTCGAACCTTCCGAACCCGCTCGGGCGATTCCTGCTCTTGCCGATCGTGCCGGTTCCGGTTACGAGCCGGCGCTTCGGCGTCGCTCACTTGGGCGACGTGGCACGAGTGATTGCGCAGTCAGCGATCCAGCAGGTGAGCGGGCCGATCA
Organism: uncultured Acidimicrobiaceae bacterium; assembly: GCA_964513315.1. Classification (GTDB taxonomy): domain Bacteria; phylum Actinomycetota; class Acidimicrobiia; order Acidimicrobiales; family UBA10347; genus UBA10347. The sequence goes on from CAZEMU010000025.1 coordinate 10,186, forward strand.
ATGTCATGGCCGCCGATCCGATCACGCCAATGGGTGCGGTCACGATTGGCCGCCGTCCCGCCGTCCCCGTTCTGCCCATCGCCTTTCGTGCTGGCCGCCTGCTCGGTGAACTTCCCGGCACACCCATCCCGGAGCACGTTGCTGAGCTGCTGTCGCGAGGCGGCGTCGTCGAACCGACTGACACCGAAGCGCTGCTCGGTCACCGATTGCGCAAGACCACGCCTGACGCGATCCGAGACCTCTATGGCGCCGGGCGCCTGATCGACATCGATGTTGAACGCCTCGTAGGGGCCCGCTGATGCCCAGCGTGATCAGTGCTGACGGCACCCGCATTCACTACGACGTCTTCGGTCGCGAAGACGGTGAACCGCTGCTGCTCCTTATGGGGCTCGCCGTCGACCGTTGGGGTTGGATCCGCCAGCGCGCCGACCTTGCTCGCCGCTTCCGGTGCATCTCGATCGACAACCGCGGCTGTGGACTGAGCGACAAGCCGCACGGCGACTACGACCTGTTCTCGATGACCGGCGACGTGCTGGCGGTGCTCGACGCCGAGGCGATCGAATCGACCCACGTCATGGGCTACAGCCTTGGCGGCGTGCTGAGCCAGGTGCTTGCGGTGCGGTTCCCCGAGCGGGTGCGATCGGTTGTGCTCGCGTCGACGGCGTGTCGAATCCAGGACTGGCGCCGTGAGCTGTTCGAGGACTGGTGCGCGCTCGTGCTCGAGCGTGGCGTGCGTGCCTTCGCCAGCGAGAACTTGCGCTGGGTCGCTGCAGCCCGCCACTTGCGGTGGGTGACCCCACTCGCACCGGCCGTCGCTCCCTTGCTGGTGCGTGCCCCCTCGCACGGGATCATCGGCCAGATCCGAGCGCTCGCCTCGATCACCGAGCAGCTCCACGAAGAACTCAACGACGTGACGCTGCCCACGCTCGTCATCGTCGGCAGCCAAGACATCCTCACGCCCGTCGCAGACAGCGAAGAGATCGTGCATCGCATTCCGCATGCTCGCTTCAACGTCGTCGCCGGAGCCGCGCACGGCCTGGTCGTGACCGACGCCGGTGTCTTCAACCGAGCCGTCAGCGACTTCCACGACGACGTCCTTGCTCCACGACTGCATCTCGTCTGACGAACACGCTTCGGTTGGGAGCAAAGGGCGCCGCCGGGACAAGCTGTTGATCGGAGGTGTGCGATGACCCGTGCTGCCATTGAGATCGACCCGAATACCGGACACAAGATCTTCAACACGCGAGCTGGAATCGCGTCGGAGCGAATCGCAGGATCTGGTTACGACGTCAACGTCGATGAGACCGCCAAGGCGCTGCCGGAACAGCCAGCTGGAGCGGTGTTCGACGCCGAAGAGCAGGCCAAGTACCGCGAGTTCAAAGAGGCCCGCGACGGCGCCGCTGACTACATGGCGATCGAGGGCGAGTTCGCGCACTATCTCGACGACGTGTACTCCGAAGAGCCGGTCGAACGCGATGCGCTGACCGACGAGTGCGAGGTCCTGGTCATCGGTGCCGGGTTCGCGGGGCTGCTGCTGTGGCACAAGCTCCAAGCCGAGGGCATCACCGACGTGCGCTTCTGCGAGAAGGGCGGCGACGTCGGCGGCACCTGGTACTGGAACCGCTATCCGGGCATTGCGTGCGACGTCGAGTCGTACACGTACTTCCCGCTGCTCGAAGAGATGGACTACGTGCCCACGATGCGTTTCGCGTCGGGCTTCGAGATCCTCGAGTACTGCCAGGCCATTGCGACCAAGTTCAAGTTCTACGACCACGCCCTGTTCCACACCACGGTCGAGAAGACCGAATGGGACGAAGCCACCGGCCGCTGGACCGTCTACACCGACCGCGGCGACGCCATGCAGGCCCGCCACGTGATCCTGGCCAACGGCATCTTGACCGCACCCAAGCTCGCCCGCATCGAAGGCATGGAGACCTACGCCGGCGAGTCGTTCCACACGTCGCGCTGGCGCTACGACATCGACCTGACGGGCAAGCGCGTCGGCATCATCGGTACGGGCGCCACTGCGGTGCAGTGCATCCCCGAGCTCGCCAAGGTCGCTGGCTCGCTGCACGTGTTTCAGCGCACGCCGTCATCGATCGACGTCCGCGACCAAAAGGCCACCACGGCGGAACAGATCGAGCAGTGGAAGAACACGCCGGGTTGGGCGGCCGAGCGGCGTCGTCGCTTCGCCAAGATCTCGGCGGGTCGTGCGGCGATCCAGGCCAACGAGGACTACCTCGATGGCAAGGTCGACAGCTTCCGTGAGAAGAAGGCCCACACCGAGAAGCTGTCACCCGAGGAATACGTACAACGTCAGCTCGACTCAAACTTCCGGATCATGGAACAGATCCGATCCCGAGTCGACATGCAGGTCCAGGATCCTGAGATCGCTGAGGCACTCAAGCCGTACTACCCGTACGGCTGCAAGCGGCCGGCGTTCCACGACGAGTACTTGCCGACCTTCAACCTCGACCACGTCACGCTCGTGGACTGCGCCCCGAACGGCGTCGAACGCATCAACGAGAACGGCGTCGTGCAAGACGGAGTCGAGTACCCGCTCGACGTGCTGATCTATGCGACCGGGTTCCAGTGGATGGCGACGTCGACGTTCAACATGGTTGTTGGCCGCAACGGCGTTGCCCTCAGCGACAAGTGGCAGACCCAGGGCACTCGCACGTTCCTTGGTCTGCATAGCCACGGGTTCCCGAACCTGTTCATCATCTCGGGGCCCCAGGGCGGTGGTGGCAGTTTCAACTTCATCGATGCGATCGATCAGCACGCCGAGTACGCCGTGTGGATGCTGACCACGATGCGCGACGAGGGACACGCGACGGTCGACGTGACCGAGCAGAGCGAGATCGACTACGCCGCGCACTGCGCCAAGGCCGACATCGCGACCCAGCCGCTGCGCGACTGCATCTCGTATTACAACGGCGAGGGTCGAGCCGAGCCTGGCAGCCTGGCCTATTACGGCGGGGGCAGCTGGCACAAGTGGCGCATCCGAGCGCAAGAGACCTTCGAGCCGTACCTCTTCACCTGACCCTCGGTAGCTCGAAGTAGGGAACGTTCCCGACTGCGGATGCTTGCGGGTTGGCCGCCGGTGTGCGACGGTCAGAGGCGCACGGGGAGCACCACGGACCACAGGTCGGCTTCCGGCCTTGGCAGATAGCCAGAGCGGATGGCGCCGAGCGGATGGTGCAGAGGAGACAAGGGTGGCGGCACAAACGACCGGTGAGATCACCGATGCGCTGATGGCCGAGTCGGTGTGGACCGACGCCGACCTCGACGCGCATGGGATCCCGCGATGGACCGTCCCGTTCGTGACGGTCGGCGGCGGCCTTGGCTCGTTTGTCATGGTCGACGCCCTGCGCATCGCCGGCGTCGACCCGTCGAGCATTTTGGTGCTCAGCGACCTCGATGCGCCGACCGAGACCTACGAGCACCTCGCCACCAACAGCCAGATCCCGAACCATGAGCGGCTGCGTTCTGATAGTGGGTCGGTCCTCGACTGCCTATGGGGCTGGCCGGGCTACGCACTTCGCGAAGCGATCACCAAGCGGCGCCCAGGTCCGGTATGGCAGGTCGCGACCGAGCCGATCTTGTCCGAGTACTTCACGCCCCAAGCCGGTCAGGTGTACGAGTCCGTCAATCGTGAAGCCGCGCGCATCGACTGGAACTCGATGCGCCACAAGGGCGTCGTGCGGACCGTGCGCAAGCGGGCTGGCGGTGACTACTTCGTGCTGTTCACGCCGGAACCTGGCTCGCACCCAACCAAGCGCATCGCGATCCAGGCTCGCTACGTCCACATCGCGGTCGGCTATCCCGGCGTCCGGTTCTTGCCGGACCTGCAGGCGTACCGCGAGACCTATGACGACTACCGGCGAGTCGTCAATGCGTATGAGCCGCACAACCACGTGTACGAAGAGATGATGCGGCGGCCGACGACCGTGCTCGTGCGCGGGAGCGGCATCGTCGCGTCGCGAGTGCTGCAGCGGATCATCGACGATCGCGAACAGCACGGCGCTCAGACCCAGATCATCCATCTGTTCCGCAACTATCCGCAGGGCTGGCAGGGCGAGTCGCGAACGTTCCGTCGCCCATCTCGTCGCGGTTGGACCTACCAAGCCTTCAACTTCCCCAAGGCGTCGTGGGGCGGCCAGCTCCGCTACCAGCTCGAAGGCCTCGAAGGCGACGAGCGGAGCCAGTTCCTCGACTCGGTGGGCGGCACGAATACTGCGCCGCGCCGAGACTGGCAAGACCAGCTCGAGCGGGGACTCAACGAGGGGTTCTACACCCAGGCGCTTGGGACCGTCGACGCGGTCCAGCCATCGGCTGACGGTTCGAGCGTCGCGACAACGATCCGCACGCCGACCGATGGCGTGGGCGTCCTCGAAGCTGACTTCATCCTCGATGCGACCGGGCTCGAGGGAGAGATCGACGAGCACCGTGTGCTGCGGGACCTGCTGCATCACGGTGGGGCCAGCCGCAACGTCAAGGGCCGCCTCGACGTCGAGCGTGACTTTGAGCTCCGGGGCACGGCGCACGGTGACGGCCGGATGTACGCATCTGGCTCGATCACGCTGGGCGGCTACTACGCCGGCGTCGACTCCTTCCTTGGTCTGCAGCACGCCGCGCTCCAGATCCAAGACGCGCTCGCCACCCAGGGGTTTAGCCAGCGTCTCGGGCCGGTTCGCTCGACATCGCAGTGGCTCAAGTGGGCCCGAAACGTGGCGCCGTGACGCCGACGCTCATCGGTCGAATCCAGTCGCGCCTCGTGCTTGTCGCCGCGGTCGGGATTCCGGTTGCGCTCTTCCTGGGGGTCGTGCTGCCTCGCCCGACCGATGCGACGACGCTTGGCGATATGTATCGGGTGTTCTTCGTCGCGCTGGCGTTGGTCGCGGTAGTGGGCGTCGTGTGGGAGCTCGTGTGGCACGGGCTGCAACAGCTCCGCTGGGAGAAAGACTGGCCAACCCTGTTCGGCTTGATCACCGGCGTGCCCGAAGGCGTCGTCGTCTGGCTTCTCTTGCGAGCGGGCGTTCCGATCGATGTCGGGGCGGTCGACGGATCGACGTTCTTGGCGATGTTCGTCATCACGTGGATCGCCATCTGGTTGGTCGCAAACGGTCCGCTTCAGATCGTGTTCATTCGGTGGAGATTCCGAGGCGGCCGCTTCCTCTGAATCTCGCTGCGGAGCGAGTTCGGTGAGTTATGAGGGCAGGAAGTAGTTGGAGATTTGTGCTCGTGCGACGTTCGGGATGCTCACCGTCAAGGAAGTCTTGCGGATCATGCACCTGATCGAAAAGGTCACCCGCCTCGTTTCTCGATGCGATGCAGCGTCCGTCTGGCATTGGCTCGACGCTTACTCGGGTTTGACCCAAACGATCGCTCGGCATGATTTGAGCGTCGTTCCTCCTTTGACCCCGCTGTCGCGACCCAGCCTCGTTAGACGAAACACTCCTGTTGCGAGTTTCAGAGAGCACATGCTGACCCGAAGTCTTCCTCGGCTTCAGAAGGCAGCCGAGCGAAACTTCATGGGTCCTATCGAGACCGTTCCCAGGCGAGCTGGTGCTTGGTCGGCTGATAGGGCGCTTCTTCGAGTTCTTCCCACCGCGCAGCCCGTTCAAGCAACGCAGTGAAACTCGGCGCAATGTACTCGACCGGCTGGAACACGCTCGCCGCAGGATCACCACCGCCATACGCCCAGCCGTTAGCGACGACCGGCGGATCCACAGCATCAAAGCGAAAATCGAAACAGAAGTACAACT
>CAZEMU010000025.1:16053-37913 GCA_964513315.1 uncultured Acidimicrobiaceae bacterium
TCCCAATGCATGAATTCAAGATCCACTAACACGCAGGATCGGCCATGAAGTGCTTCTCGGCCAGGCATCTGCGAGGCTCTCCACGTGGGAACTTTCGTACTGGGCGCGAGCCGCGTCGAGCCGGGTCCGTTTGTCGCGTCGATCGCGCCAAGCGCGGTGCTGCTGATCGACGATCGCGAAGGCGGTGTCGAGTCTGCGCTCACGAGTGCATTGATGGCGACCGCCGCGTCGGGAGACCGAGCGGCGGTGTTGGCCGCGCTCCGAGCCGCGGTGCAAACGCATCCAGCCGGGGCCGCGATCCTGGTCGAAGAAGACCGCAATTCTGCCTTCGTGTTCGGACCGATCTCGATCGTCGCCGAGACGGCCGGTGCCCGTATCGAGCTGCGAGCAACCGGCGGCTCGGTCGACGAACTGCCATTGCCATCCGCGCTCACGGCGATCTCGCTCGGCCCGGCTGATGCGCCGGAGTTACCGGACGGATTCGGCGAAACCCCGATCGCGACTGCGTTCCGAGCCGCCCGTGTGCACATCGATCTCGTGCCGACCGCCGCACCGCCCTTGGCTCCTGGCGGGCCAGGTATTGCGAACCCGCCGGCGGACTCGAGTTCGCCGGTCGATGCGGGCGCGGGTAGCGACACTGCTCCGCAGGTCCTCGGGGTCCGGTGCCCTCGCGACCACCACAACCATCCCGACGCCGTGTACTGCGCACAATGCGGGCTGCGCATGGGCGTCAACCAGACCCTCGTCGCCCGCCTCGGCCCTCGGCCTCCACTCGGGGTCATGGTGCTCGACGACGGATCGACGATGTCGATCGAAAGTGACCTCGTCGTCGGCCGAGAGCCGCAGTTCCACGCCCTCGTCGCAGGCGGAACCGCCGAGCCAGCGATCGTCGTCGACCCCGAGCTCAACCTGTCTCGTGCACACTTTGCGCTTCGTCTCGACGGCTGGAACATCTTGGCGAACGATCTGGGATCGTCGAACGGCACCTTCCTGCAACGAGATGCCCAGACCGAGTGGGAGCCCCTACCCGTGGACGTCGGTGCCAACCTGGGATCAGGAGATCGGCTGCGGGCCGGATCTCGGGTGTTCCAGATCCAGCTGCACCACGTTCAGGGCTAGCGAGCAAGCTGCAAATGTCTCTTTGGGGGTTGCAGCATGTTGAATGCCGAAGCTCAGCCCAAGAGATCGCGGCCTGCCGGACTGAGTTCCATATTTTCTACGTCATGTCGCGTCATGCGCCCGTCGGCGCGAAGCCAGATCGTGTTCGGCGAGGTGTCTTTGAACGAAGCAGCCGGTGTGCAACGCGGGCAGACGCAAGGCGGGGTGAACAACGTATTGCGGTCGGTCGTTGCCGACGTGTCGAATGCCGTGCACTCGATGCTGCCAGGCTCGGTCGTCACGCTTCGAGCGTAGAAGCCGCAGGTCCGCCGGTCGAGTGCCGCCACCGTCTGGGATGTTAGTTAGAGAGCGCGGTCAGCCAGTGAAGGTCGGGACCGGTGCGGTGACTCCGCCGCTGCCCGCGTCGGCGGCCGGTGCCGGGGCAGCATCGAGGCGAGGCACGATGCACTGGGTGCCATCGGCGGACAGCACGCCTTGGACACAGCTCGTCGTGGTCACGACGTTGTCGCTGACCGCGTCGGACAGGCACTGCTTGCCATCAGCGCTCAGCGTCGTGCCCGCCGGACACGTGACCTGCGTGCTCTGCGCATCAGCGTCGAGCGTGATGCCAAACAACGCGGAGGCAAGCAGCAGGCCCGCGGTCAACAGGGCGACGAGAGGGCTGAAACGCAGACGAGTCATAGCCATGACGCTAGCCCGTCCGGTTTCGAGGCGACTCGCGGCAACAATGACTCGATGGAGTCGGAGATCTCATGGGCAGCAGCGATCGGCATCACGGTGCCGGTGACCATCGTGCTGATCGGCGCCGGGTTCTTGATCCGTGAACTTGCGGTGCGCGGTGCCGACGGCCGGCTGCAGCGCAACCGGATTGCGGGCCTGCGCTCACCGGCGTCCCTGGCATCTGACGAAGCGTGGCTTGTCGCCCACGAGGCTGGCCTGGTTGACACCGTCCGCGGTGGCACGGTCGCGATCTGGTCAGCAGTCGCAGCCGCGGTCGTGGCTTGGCTACTCGGCACCTTGGGTGCAGTCGATGCCGAAGGGGTCGTGATGACGTGGACCGTGATCTTGCTTGCCGGTGTCGTCGGGATGAGCGTGCTCGTGCTCCGCGGCTTCATCCACGGCAACCGCGCCGCCAAGGCAGTCGCTAGCGACCGATAGTGGCGGCAGTCGGGTCACGCGCCATCGCCGGGCAGGTCCGACGGGTCGGCTTCGGCGTTCGGTTCGCGGGTCGCCAGCACACGGGTGATGGTCCGGCCGGTGAGGTCGTCGACCGTCAATCGCCATCCGTTGACCGACACCTCTTCGCCCTGCGTCGGCATGTGGCCGAGTTCCGCCAGGACGAGTCCGGCCACGGTGTTGTAGCGCCCGTCAGGTGCCTCGATCCCAATGTTGGGCAGGTCGTGCATCGGGAAGCTGCCAGGCAGGGCCATCGCGCCATCGCTGCGATGGTCGACGGCGGATATGTCGCGGTCCGTTTCGTCGTAGATTTCGCCGACGAGCTCTTCGATCATGTCCTCGACGGTGACGATGCCAGCGGCACCGCCGTGTTCGTCGACGACCACGGCGAGTTGTTCGCGTTCGGCCTGCATGTGGCCGAGCGCCCGCAGCACCCTGGTCGACTCGGGCAGCATCGCAGCTGACGAAGTGCGGTCGGTGACGGGGGCGCTGCCGCCTCCGAGCAGCAGTCGAAGGTGGACGACTCCGCAGGCCGCATCGAGCGCGCGACCGGGCGCGACCGGAGCGCGGCTATGCCCAGATGCAGCGAGGCGCTTGAGTGCCTCGTCGCAGGACCACTCGGCATCGACGACGAATACGTCGCGCCGCGGCACCAGAATCGCAGCGAGCGGACGTTCAGCGATTTCGATCGCGCCGTCCATGATCTCACGTTGCTCGTCGGTGAACGTCGGTTGCAGCGCCACGAGTTCGCGTATCTCCTCCTCGGTCACCTCGTCGCGGGCTGCATCAGGGTCGCCACCAAGCACCCGTACAACGACATCGGTGGAATGCGACAGCAGCCAGACGATCGGGCGAGTCAGAACAGAAAGTCCGGCGAGGGGGCGGGCGAGACGAGACGCCCACTTCTCTGCGTTCTGCATTGCCACGCGTTTCGGCGCAAGCTCACCGAAGACAAGGGTGAGGTACGCCAGCACGATGGTCACGGACACGATCGAAACCGGTGCCGCAGCCGCGCCGAGCGGGTCCAGGAGTTCCTCGATGGGTGCTGCGAGCGACACGGCCGCCGCAGCTGATGCAAGGAATCCAGCGAGGGTGATGCCAACCTGAATTGTGGCGAGTGAGCGGCTCGGGTCCCGGGCGAGCCGGGCAATCAAGGCACCGCGTTCCGATTCGGATTCAAGGCGCTGAAGTTGTCCCTCCCGCAAGGTGACCAGCGCCATTTCGGCGCCAGCGAACGCGGCGTTGACCACGATGAGCAACGCGACGAGGAGCAGCTGAAGCCAGAGCGACGTCATGCAAAGGGCGTACCGGAACATCTCTGAAATAAAACGTTGTGTAATGCATGTATATCAATACATCTATTCCAAAGCATGTATTCCCAACAAGGAAACGAGGACCCAATGACGATCACTCCGACGCCCGCCGCTGCAACTCGGTCGTTGGCGATGCTCAAACTGCTGCGCTTCACTCGCAATCACGGCTCGTCGTCCGCTCTCCTTCTTCGGCTCGCGGCCACCACTCCAGGCTGGATTGTGATGGGGGGCGGCTTAGTGCTGCTTGCGGTAGCTCCCGCAGGCAGCACGATCGCCGTCATGACGATCTTGCTCGGCGCACTCCTCGTCTGTGTTGGCCTGTCGGCGTCGCTCGACAGCACGATCCATCCGCATACGACCGCTCACACGCTGTCGCCAGGGGAAATCGACAGTCTTTTCGGCCGACGCGCCGCTGGACCTAGCGAGATCATCGACACCGCCAGTTGGCTCGCCGCGGACGGCATCGAGCGGTCCGCAGCCGTCGCGTGGCTTCTGGAGCTCCATAGCCCGACCCGGGCTGTGATGGAGGAAGCCGTGGTGCTTCACACGGAGCGGACGCTGCGGTGCCCAACCGATAGTGCGGCACCAACGCTGCGACTCTTGATCGCTGCGACCGCTGCTACGAGCTCTCGCCGCAGCGACAAGGTCGGGCCGCTCGGCGGCTGATCAGCGCTTCTATCCCAGGGGAGCGCGGGCTCGTTCGACGAGGTGATCGGCGGCTGCGTGCAGAGCGATTGAGCCAGGCGACGGCGCAAGATCGGTCAGCGAAGCCTTGGCCTTGTCGGCCCACATGCGAGCCGCTTCGAGACCCTCGGGGATGCCCGGGCTCATGCGCACCAGGATCAGCGCCTGATCGCGAGTCTCGGGTGTCAGGCCGGCTTCGATGAGCAACCGAAGCTGGTCGCCGTGTTCGCTGCGCAGGGCCCGAATCACCGGCAGGGTGAAGTTGCCTTCGAGGATGTCGTTGCCGGCTGGCTTGCCGAGCTGCTCCGAGGTTGCCAGCACATCGAGCAGATCATCCACGATCTGGAACGCCATGCCGTAGCTGTGGCCGAACTCGGTGAGCGCATCGATCGTGGGCCGTTCGAGGCCGCCGCAGATGCCGCCGATTCGGCAGGCGCACGCGAGCAGCGATGCCGTCTTGCCAGCAATCGCAGCCTCGTAGCTCTCGACAGTGCGTTCGAGGTTGTCAGTGTCTTGCAGCTCGCGGATCTGTCCGTCGGTGAGCTCGGCGATCGTCTGACCGAGCAGACCCGAGACTTCGGTGCCGAGCGCGGCGGCGATGATCGACGACTGGGCCAGCAAGAAGTCGCCGGTCAGGATCGTGACGACGTTGCCCCAGCGAGCATTGGCGGCTTCGACCGAGCGGCGGGTCGTCGCCTCGTCCATCACATCGTCGTGATACAGCGAGCCGAGGTGCACGAGTTCGACGGCGACGCCACCCATGACCACGTCGTGGTCGGCAGCTGACGGTTCGGTGTGGTCAGTCGCAGCGGCCGCAATCGCGAAACCGGGGCGCACACGCTTGCCGCCGGCAGACGCGTAATGCGTCGCCGCGTCGTGGAGCATGTCGAGGTCGCTTCGGACCGATTCGAGCAGCGCCTGTTCGACACGTTCAAGATCGGCCTCGAGCGTCGGAAGAACCGCAAGGGGGTTGCCGCTGGCCATACCGAACAGGATACGGACGTATCAAGCCGAGGCTGAACCCAAGCGGGGTGACACCGCACACATCCGCAAATTCCTCACGAGTGGGAATGACCTGCCGATCGGCATGGTTAGAACGCTGACGCCCGTGATTGGGCCGTTTTTCGCTACCGCTACAACGCTCACCCGTGGGCACCCCCCATTGGCCCGATTGCCTCAGTTGGCTACTCGACCAGTGGTCGTCACAGGGGCGTGGTTACAGTGGCACAACCTTTGACGAAAGGCACGAGCATCCGATGTTCGAAAGATTCACAGATCGAGCCCGCCGAGTCGTTGTTCTCGCGCAAGAAGAAGCGCGACTGCTCAACCACAACTACATCGGCACCGAGCACATCCTGCTCGGACTCATCCATGAGGGTGAGGGCGTAGCCGCCAAGGCACTCGAGTCGCTTGGTATCTCACTCGAGGCCGTGCGCAACCAGGTTGAAGAGATCATTGGTCAGGGCGGGACATCGCCGAGCGGGCACATCCCGTTCACCCCGCGCGCCAAGAAAGTTCTCGAGCTCAGCCTGCGCGAAGCACTCCAGCTTGGCCACAACTACATCGGCACCGAGCACATCCTGCTCGGGCTGATTCGCGAGGGCGAGGGCGTCGCCGCCCAGGTCCTCGTCAAGTTGGGCGCTGACCTCAGCCGTGTGCGCCAGCAGGTCATCCAGCTGCTGTCTGGCTACAGCGGCCCTGGTGCCCAGAGCAGCGGCGAAGCAGGCAAAGAAGGCGCCACGACTGGTGGCGGCAGCGGCGACAGCGCTTCCGGTTCGCTGGTACTCGACCAGTTCGGTCGCAACCTGACCCAGCTCGCACGCGACAAAGAACTCGACCCGGTGATCGGCCGTAGCCGTGAGACCGAACGAGTCATGCAGGTACTCAGCCGTCGCACCAAGAACAACCCGGTGCTGATCGGCGAACCTGGTGTCGGTAAGACCGCCATCGTCGAAGGCCTCGCCCAGAAGATCGCCAGCGACAACGTCCCCGAGACGATCAAGGGCAAGCAGCTCTACACGCTGGACCTCGGCGCACTCGTCGCCGGCTCCCGCTACCGCGGTGACTTCGAGGAACGCCTCAAGAAGGTCCTCAAAGAGATCAAGACTCGTGGCGACATCATCTTGTTCATCGACGAGATCCACACCCTCGTCGGTGCCGGCGCTGCCGAAGGCGCCATCGATGCTGCCTCGATCCTCAAGCCCATGCTGGCTCGTGGCGAACTGCAGACCATCGGTGCAACGACGCTCGACGAGTACCGCAAGCACCTCGAAAAGGATGCTGCCCTCGAGCGCCGCTTCCAGCCAATCAAGGTCGAAGAGCCAACGGTTGCGCACACGATCGAGATCCTCAAGGGTCTCCGTGAGCACTACGAGACCCACCACCGGGTCACGATCACCGACCAGGCACTCGTCGCGGCTGCGAACCTCGCCGATCGCTACATCAGCGACCGCCACCTTCCGGACAAGGCCATCGACCTCATCGACGAGGCCGGTTCCCGCCTGCGCATCAAGCGCATGGAGACGCCACCGGACTACAAGGAAATCGAAGACGCGATCGCCAAGGTGATCGAAGACAAGAAGGCGGCCGTCGAGTCCCAGGACTTCGAAAAGGCTGGATCGCTTCGTGACACCGAAAAAGAGCTCCTCGCCAAGAAGGAAGAGCTCGAGGTCGAAATCAAGGCCAAGGGCGTCGACCTGTTCGACGAGGTCGACGAAGAAGCCATCGCTGACGTGCTGTCGGTCTGGACCGGCATCCCCGTCTACAAGCTCACCGAAGAAGAGACCGCCAAGCTTCTCAAGATGGAAGACGAGCTGCACAAGCGAGTCATCGGTCAAGAAGACGGCATCGCGGCACTCTCTCGTGCGATCCGTCGTACCCGTGCCGGCCTCAAGGACCCCAAGCGTCCGAGCGGCTCGTTCATCTTCCTCGGCCCATCGGGCGTTGGTAAAACTGAGCTGGCCAAGACGCTGGCCGAGTTCCTGTTCGGCGACGAATCGTCACTCATCAGCCTCGACATGTCCGAGTACATGGAGAAGCACACCGTCAGCCGCCTGGTGGGTTCGCCCCCTGGTTACGTCGGCTACGACGAGGGTGGCCAGCTCACCGAAGCCGTGCGCCGCAAGCCGTTCTCGGTGGTGCTGTTCGACGAAGTCGAAAAGGCTCACCCTGACGTGTTCAACACGCTGCTGCAGATCCTCGAAGAGGGTCGCCTGACCGACTCACAGGGCCGTTCGGTCGATTTCCGCAACACCGTGCTGATCATGACCTCGAACCTCGGTACCCGGGATCTCCGCAAGGCGAACCTCGGCTTCACCAAGTCCGACGAGGCCATGAGCTACGAGCGCATGAAGGACAAGGTCAACGACGCACTCAAGGACCACTTCCGTCCTGAGTTCCTAAACCGCATCGACGAAACGATCGTGTTCCACGAGCCGACGATTGGCGAGATCACCCAGATCGTCGATCTCATGATCAAGCGTGTCCGCAACCAGCTTGAGTCCCAGGGCATGGGCCTTGAACTCACCGATGGTGCCAAGACGCTGCTGGCCGAACGCGGCTACGACCCAACGCTCGGTGCACGTCCATTGCGTCGTGCGATCCAGCGCATGGTCGAAGATCCGCTGTCCGAGAAGCTCCTCTACAAGGAGTTCCGTGCCGGTCAGATGATCATCGTCGACATCGAAGAAGATCCTGAGCGCCCTGGCGACAAGCAGATCGTCTTCTCGAGCGTCGAGGGTTTCGAGCCTCCGGTCGAAGAAATGGCTGCGGTCGAGTAGTCACCTTCGGGCATCATTCACTCACCAAGCGACGAACGCAGAAGCCCCGGCCGCAAGGCCGGGGCGTGGTCGTTTAGGATGTGCAGCCGGGGGCGCGACTGCGCGGGGTCCCAGCTAAAGGTCCAGCTGATGTGCCCATCGTCGGATGATCCGCTCGCGGAGGCCGCATCGATCATGCTCTGATCCCCGGTCTCGATGCCCTCGTGGATCATGCTCCAGGAGTCGTACATGTTCTGGTCGATCTGACCGTCGGCGAACATCGCTTCGATGCCGTCGATTCCGTCGGTGCTGTACGCATGATGGGCGGGTGCTTGGTCTTCGAAGATCTGCCGCTGCATGTCGAGGAAACTGTTCTCGAACCAACGGAGCACGTGGTGCGGCTCAAGGGCGGCGATCCGTTTGTCTTCGGCCGAGGGAGCGCAGAAGTCGCCGCACTGGCCGATGCGGGCATCCATGTCGAGGTCGTGCCCGGCGTGTCCTCGGCCCTCGCCGCTCCCGCGTTGGCAGGCATTCCGCTGACTGACCGGTGGTGCGCGTCGTCGTTCACCGTCGTCAGCGGACACCGGGCTGATGGCACCGACCATCTTGCTTCTGTGATGACCGACGCAACCGTCGCGCCGGCACTCGTCGACTAACCGAGCCGGTCCTCATTCAACGAGTCGGCAGCCCGGTAGGCGCGCCCATCGCCGCGAGGGTGCATACTCGGTGCGTGCGAGCGACGTTCCGCGTGGTGTTGGCGGCTGCCCTGCTGCTCGTAATGGCCGGATGTCGGGTTGACGCGACGGTCGATGTCGAGGTCACCGATGACGGCTCCGGAACCGTGTCGGTCGAGGCCGTGTTCGACGAAGCCGCATCGCAGACGCTCGGCGGAGCTGATGGCATCGCCGAGCAGCTCTTCGTCTCGGACCTTGCCGCCGCTGGCTGGGCGATCACCCGGCCCGAGGTCGGGCCCGACGGCGCAACCCGCATCGTGGCGTCCAAAGACGTGCCCGACCGAGACCAGTTCCAAACCGTGCTCGACGAGATCGCCGGTCCGGGCGTCTTCCGCAACGTCGCCATCGAGACGACCGATGCATTCGCCGAGCATCGCCAGTCCTTGTCGTTCGACATCGACCTCGGTCGTGGCTGGGATCTGTTCAGCGACGCAGGCGTTGCCGAGGCGCTTGAGGGCGAACCGTTCGGCGTTCCGATCGAACAGCTGACCGATGGCCAGCCGATCGACGAGATCATCGGCGTGACCGTCAACGCGAGTGTCGTGGGCGATGACGGCGAGTCGCCATCGGCGGCGACCTACGCCCCGCGCTTCGACGAGTCTCCTGTCGAGGTACGGCTTGAAGCGCTCGTCGAGCAGTCGACGGCGGTGTTGCTGCGATGGATTGCCTATGCCGTCGGGTCGTTGTTCGTGCTGTCGTTGTTGCTGGCGATCACGGGGCTCTGGTTGGAGCGGCGGGCCGATCGCTTGCGCCCGCAGGTCACGCCTGCCCAGCTGCGGACCCGTATCCCCGAAGCATCAACGGTGAGCGACACGAGTCGTCCCGGTGCCGGTCGACCGAGTACGGCGCGGGCAGGCGCTGGTCGATCCGGCGCACGGTCGCGAGCCGAAGGCCCAGTTCGCTTGGTCGTGATCGAGCCACTCTCGGTGCTGTTCCAGCAGTCGGAGTCGCCCGAGACGTACCTGCTTCCGTTCGTGCGCCACAACGGCGGCGATGCTCGCGCTGACGTGATTCTCGATGCGTACGAGGAGCTTCTGCGCGGCCGCATCACCACCGAGGAGTTCTGGCCGGTGACGGGCGTCCAGGGACCGGTCACCGAGACCGATCGGGTCTTCATGGAGATGCGCTGGCTGCGCAAGGAAGCACCGTCGTTCCTGAAGGAACTTGAGCGTCGCCGCATTCCGGTTGCCGCGATCAGTAACGATGCATCGACCTGGTCACGGACGGTTCGTGAGCGCGAGCGGATGACCGCGATCTGGCCGTGGCTGGCATCGGGCGACGTCGGCGCGACCAAGCCAGATCCCGGCATGTTCGAGCTGCTGCGCCGCGAGACGGGCACTGCGTACGCGCACTGCCTCTACATCGACACAAGAGTCGAGCACCTCGACGCGGCTCGGGATCTCGGGATGAGAACGGCGCTGTACAACGCCGACAACCTGGAGATACCGGCGCTCGTCGGCCATCCGGTCGTGACGGACTTGCTGCAGCTCGTCCGCCAATCCAGCCGCTAACCCCTGGGGTCGCACCTGAAAGCGCTTCACTTCGGCAGACGCTAAACGAACAAGCGTTCGATTTGTCACATGTGGGAACTAAGCTCGACCCATGGCTCGAGCGAAGACCATCTACGAATGTTCCACGTGTGGCGACCAAGCCCCCAAGTGGATGGGCCGTTGCAACGGCTGCGGCCACTGGAACACGTTGGTCGAATCCGTCATCGGCGGCGACGCGCCCGGCGCGGCATCGGCGACACCGGCCCCCTCGGCCGGACACCAGCCCGCCGTGCCGCTCGCCGAGCTCGATGAGCGTGCGTGCATCCCTATGGCAACTGGCATCGACGAGTTCGATCGTGTCCTCGGTGGAGGGTTGGTCGCCGGATCCATCTCGCTGGTTGGCGGCGAGCCCGGCGTCGGCAAGTCCACGCTGCTGAGCCAAGTGTCGGCCGCCTGGGCCGAGCATCACGGAACGGTCTTGTCGGTCTCGGCCGAAGAGTCCCCGCAGCAAGTGTCGGCGCGGTTCAAGCGATTGGAGCTCGGCGGCGAGGGCGTGCACGTCGGCGGTGACTGCAACATCAACGGCATCTTGTCTGACCTCGCAACGTTGCGCCCCGGGCTCGCCATCGTCGACTCGATTCAGACGGTGTTCGATCCCGACCTGTCTTCGGCACCTGGCTCGGTTGCCCAGGTCCGCCAGTGCTCGCACCGCCTTGCTGTCGCGGCGCGCGAGTTCAACTGCGCCATCGTGCTCGTCGGCCAGGTCACCAAAGACGGTGGCATCGCTGGACCTCGCGTACTCGAACACCTCGTGGACACCGTGCTGTCGTTCGACGGCGAGCGTGAACTCGGCCTGCGAGTGCTCCGAGCGCTCAAGCATCGCTTCGGTCCGACCGGCGAGCTGGGCGTATTCGAAATGACCGGTCAAGGCCTGCAGACGGTCGAAGACCCATCTGGCCGCATGCTCGGTGATCGCCTGAGCGACGTGCCTGGCTCCGCCGTGGCCGTCACCATCGAAGGTCGCCGCGCCGTCGTGCTCGAAATGCAGGGCCTGGTCGTGCCCGGTGCCCCGAACCCGCGTCGCTCTGCTCAGGGCTATGACCAGAAGCGCCTGGCGATGCTGCTCGCCGTGCTCGATAAGCAGATGAGCCTCGGCGTCGGCCAACAAGACGTGTACCTGTCCGTCGTCGGTGGCATGCGGGTCAACGAACCCGGCTCCGACCTTGCGGCCTGCGCAGCAATTGCGAGCTCGGTGTTGAACAAGGCCATCCCGTCCGAAGTCGTCGCCATCGGTGAGGTCGGGCTCGCTGGCGAACTCCGGTCCGCTTCCGCTGTCGACCGCCGCTTGCAAGAGGCGGCTCGCCTGGGCTTTCGCAAGGCAGTCGTTCCCGAGTCCGACGCTGCAACCGAGGCGGACATCGAGATCGTGGGTGCGACCAATGTCGTCGCTGCGCTCGATGCGCTCGGTCTCGAAGCCAGCACCTACAAGCCGATCCCCAAGAATCCGAACGGAGCTGGTGGACACGGTGGGCCCGGCGCCAACAACCAGCGCGTCCGCAAGGCCCGCCAAGCCGGCCAGCGCTACAGCGAGTTCAGCGACCTGTTGCTCGATCGTGGCGACAACAGCGCCATTGGTCAGATTCCCGACGGGTACGCGCACGGCGGCTTCGACACCAATGGCGGCCTGCGACTGGTGCCCGACGACAGCTTTTAGAGGCGGACTGCCGGGCTCAGGCCAGGCGATCCGTCAACTCGTTGATGACACCCAGCCATTCGACCAAGTCGTCGGTCGCAGCCCACAGCTGAAAGACCTCGGACCGCTCTCGGTCGATCACGCGGCCGATCGCGGCTCGAGCATCGCTTGCCAATGCTTCGGTGTCTGGGAACGTGGCCGCTGCGACCCACAGGGTTACTGGCTCGGCGTACGACGTTTGCTCACCGCCGCCGGAACGCAACCGAGCGACAACATCGGCGGCGACGAGTGCGTTGTTGCCCTCGTTGGCATCGAGGTAGGGGAGCTGCTTGGCCAGGCCGAACGCTTGTTGGACTGCGCCCATGCCGCGTTCGGAAATCGTCGTGGCGAAGTCGGCCGCCGCGTCGTTGTCATAGATGCCGGTCCCCCACGCACCCATGCCGCTACCCGTTGATTAGCGGGAGCGGATCGTCAGCTGCTGCCGATTCGTGATCCGGTAGCCGCCGTCGGTCTGGGCCAGCCAACCGAGCTTGATGAACTGGTTGATCGACTTGTTGACCCGCTCACGAGAAGCGCCGACCATGCCAGCGAGTTCCTCTTGGGTGAGTGGCAATTCGAACTCGTCTTCTTCGCCGGCCATCTCAAGCAGACGCTTGGCGGTGCGGCCCGTTACGTCAAGGAACACCGAATCGGCGAGCGCATTGTCCATGTTGCGCACCCGTGTCGAGAGCAACCGAACGACACCCCACAGCAACGCGGGCTGGTTCGTGAACAGCTCTCGGACTGGCTCGAACGGCAGCTCGATTAGCTCGGAAGGTTCGAGCGCTCGGGCATCGGCCGAGCGGCCTTGGCCGTCGTCGAACAGGCCCATCTCGCCGAACAGGTCACCGTCTTCCATCAGCGCGACCATCGACTCGCGACCGTCGAAGGAGCGGTTCGCGATGGCGATCCGTCCGGATACGACGACGTACAGCGACGAGGACTCGTCGTCTTGGCGGAACAGGACATCGCCACGTTCGAGGGAACGGCGACGTCCGGATCCGGCGATCGTCTCAAGGTGTTCGATGTCGATGTTCTCGAACAGGGACGTTTCGGCGAGGACGGAAGCGTCAGTCATTGCGATCCTTTCCAGCGGGTGAGCAGAACGCATTGCTACGGTGACTTTTGCCACACTACTGGCCTGGTTGGCGCAACCGCGACCCACGAGGCCGTGATTCTTCGACCTGTCAGGATCGCTCACCATGCAAGCCACTCCGGCCGGACCGATCTGGACGATCATCGTCGCTGCAGGTGCGGGATCGCGCTTCGGTGGAGCGGTCCCGAAGCAGTTCGTCGAGGTCGCTGGGCGGCGCATCGTGGAGTGGTCGATCGCAGCCGCGGCCGAGGTCAGCGATGGTGTCGTCGTCGTGCTGCCACCGAGCGGCGACGCTCCGGATCTGATGCCGTGTGAAGCCGCCGAAATCCGCACCATTGCGGGCGGAGACAGTCGTAGCGCTTCGGTCCGAGCCGGTCTTGCGGCGCTTCCTGACGCGGCCGAGATCGTTCTCGTGCACGACGCAGCCCGGCCCCTCGCAACCCCAGAGTTGTTCGCCCGAGTCGTTGCGGCGGTCGTCGACGGCGCCGACGGCGCGATCCCGGTCGTGCCGGTCGTAGACACCTTGCGCCACGTCGACGGCGAACCCGTCGACCGCAGCCAGCTGGTCGCAGTGCAGACGCCGCAAGGCTTCTCCCACGAGGCCCTTCGCAATGCCCACCAAGGCGGCGAGGTGTCGACCGACGATGCGAATCTCGTCACGGCTGCGGGGGGACGGGTTGTGACTGTGCCCGGAGACCGGTGGAATCTCAAGGTGACCGATCCGACCGACGACCTTGTCGCCGCCGCTGTCCTCGAAGGCCGCGTATGAGCATGCGCATCGGCCACGCGTTCGACGTCCATCCGTTCAGTGACGATCCAGAGCGGACCATGGTGCTCGGCGGGGTGACGTTCCCCGATGAGATCGGCCTCGCGGGACACAGCGATGCCGACGTGATCGCGCACGCATGCACGGACGCAATCCTGAGCCCAGCCGGGCTCGGCGATATCGGGCAGCTGTTTCCCGACACCGATCCTGCGCTCAAGGGAGCGGACAGCATCGTGTTGCTGACCGAGGCAGTTCGCCGTGTCCGCGAAGCCGGTGCAACGGTCGTCAACATCGACGTCACCGTCGTCGCCGAGCGACCCAAAATCGCGCCCCGCAAAGCCGAGATGCAGGACCTGCTCTCGGACGTGGTCGGGGCACCCGTGACCATTAAGGGCAAGCGCGCCGAGGGCCTCGGCGCGCTCGGCCGCGCCGAAGGCATCGCCGCCTGGGCGGTCGCCCTCATCGACTTCGCTTCCGATGGAGGCCAGCCATGAATCAACGACGTAACCCACGCGGTTCCGGCCCCAAGGGAGGCGGCTCCCGTGGGGGAGGTGCCCGTGGAGGCAAGCCCGGCGGTAGCCGCGGCGGGAATCGTCCCGGTGGCGACAATCGTGGCGGTGGCGGTGGGCGCCGCAACTCGAGCGGTGGGCGTCGATCCGGACAGCGCGGCACAACGCCGATGCGAGACGCCCCCGGCGGCGGTGGTGGCGGCTCGAAGTCGAAGGGCCTTGGCGGCGATCAGGTCGAAGGTCGCCAGGCCGTGCGTGAGCTGCTGCTCGCCGACACCCGCCGCACCCGCGAGATCGTCATGGCCGCTGATCTCGATCCCGCGCCGATCCTCGAAGAGATCATCGACCTCGCCGACGAGGCCAAGGTGCCGATCCGAGCGATCTCTCGCAACAAGTTCGAGGCACTTGCGCGGACCGACGCGCCCCAAGGCATTCTCGCGATGGCTGCGCCGATCCAAAGCCTCGAGCTCGAAGACCTGGTGAAGCGCCGTGGTTCCGAGCCGCCGTTCCTGTTGGTCCTCGATGGGGTGACGGATCCGCAAAACCTGGGCTCGATCCTGCGTGTTGCCGAGTGTGCTGGTGTGACCGGCATCGTGTTGCCGCGTCACCGGGCCGCTCGCATCACCGCGTCGGTGACGAAGAGCGCGGCTGGTGCTGTCGAGCACCTCCCGATGGCACAGGTGGCGGGGATTCCCGCTGCGCTGGCCCGGCTCAAGGAGCTCGAGGTCTGGACCGTCGGCCTGGACATGGTCGCCGAAACCACGGTCTTCGATCTGCGGGTCGCCACCGATCCGGTCGCGCTCGTGCTCGGCGCCGAAGGCAGCGGCATCAGCCGCCTGACACGCGAGCGATGCGATGTCGTCGCTCGCATTCCGCTGGCCGGAAGCCTGGGCTCACTGAACGTCTCGACCGCCGCCGCGGTCGCTTGCTACGAAGTCGTCCGCCGCCGCGGCGAGTAGCACGCTCTCTTCCGAGCCCGGTGCGAGACTCGAACTCGCCACCTCCTGTTTACAAGACAGGTGCTCTACCAGATGAGCTAACCGGGCCACTGCCTCACGTGTGAAGCATCCTCAGGGTAGAGGCTTCCAGGCCGGGCTTCGACCCGAATTCTCCAGTCCGGATCGCGATGGTTCCAATGCCCTGGCGGTTGTTGGCCATATTTGTCGTGGGGGTGCTTGCAATAGGGCCTCGGAGGCGCCACGCTGGCGCCGTGCCGTTGTCACCGATGGAAGCAAGCATTCTCGATTTCGAGCGGTCCTGGTGGGCCGATGACCAGCCCAAGGACGCCGCGATCGCTGATCGTTTCGCCTTGACGGTCGCCGAGTACTACGAGCTGCTCAACACCCTGATCGATTCCGACGAAGCACTTGAGCACGACCAGATGGTCGTCCGCCGTCTCCGCCGTATGCGTGATCGCCGTCGTCGCGAGCGTTTCGACGAGATCGCGGATGGTTCCAGCAGCTGATCGATGAGTTCGTCGGCTGTCCGGGGCGCGATCCTCGTCGCGCTTGCGGTGCTGCTCGGTTTTCTCATTCTTCGCGGCACGACGGACCGCACCGAGATCCCCATCACGGCGGGTCAGGCTCCGGTGGTCGAGGCCACGGTTGAGCCGACGCCAACTCCCGATGACGGCATTGCGACGCTGCCGACCGTTCCGCCTGCTGCCGACACGTCGACGGCCCGACCGAACTCACAGGTCACGATCTTGGTTGCGAACGGCACGGACATTTCAGGCCAGGCCGGGCGCCTAACCGATCGTCTCCGCAACCAGGGGTTCAACTCGCAGCCAGCCAAGAACGCCGATGGCCAAGCGACGTCGACGATCTTCTATCGCCCCGGTTTCGCCGTCGAGGCCGAGGTCGTTCGCGAAACGCTCGGCAGCCTGACCACCCCGGTGTCGCCGATGCCGGTTCCGGACCCGCCGATCGGTGCTGATATCGATCTCGGGAATGTCGACGTGCTGATCCTCGTCGGCAACGATTCGCTCGCCCAGAGCTGACCGATGCGGGTCGTCATCGCACCCGACAAATTTAAAGGCACCGCCACAGCGTCAGAGCTGGTCGAGGCCATCGGTGCTGTCGTGGTTGCGGCTGGGCACGAGGTCGTTGGTGTACCAATGGCCGACGGAGGTGATGGCACGCTCGATGCGCTCGGCGGCGCGAATCGCACGTCGACGGTGACGGGCCCGCTCGGCAAGCCGGTCGAGGCCGACTGGCGCTTGGCAAGCGGTGTTGCCGTGATCGAGATGGCACGGGCGTCGGGGCTCGTCTTGGCCGGCGGCGCCGAAGGCAACGCACCGCTCGAAGCAACAACACGCGGCACCGGCGAACTCATCGCGACCGCCGTCGCTCGTGGAGCGAAGCGCGTCATCGTCGGGCTCGGCGGCTCGGCAACAACTGACGGCGGCCTGGGCGCTGTCGAGGCCATCGGCAGCCCCGCACGTCTCGGTGGGGTTCGGGTTGAGGTTGCCACCGATGTCACCACTCGCTTCGTCGACGCAGCCCGCATCTTCGGACCACAGAAGGGCGCAACCTCCGCCCAGGTCGCGTTCCTCGAAGCTCGGCTACGTGGCGTTGCCACCCGGTACCGCGACGCCTTCGGTGTCGATGTCGAATCGGCCGAGGGTGCCGGCGCAGCCGGAGGGCTGGGAGGCGGACTGCTGGCACTTGGCGCGGAGATCATCAGCGGCTTCGAACTCATCGCTGATGAACTCGGTCTGGCCGAGGCCATCGCCGAAGCCGATCTCGTCATCACCGGCGAAGGGCAACTCGACCGCGAATCGTTCGCCGGCAAAGTCGTCGGCGGTGTCGCCGACCTCTGCGACGAAGGTGGCACGCCGCTGCTGATCATCGCCGGTGCCATCGATCCAGATCACAGCGGGCTTCCACCGGGCGCTCAAGCGATATCGCTGAGCGAGCGCTTCGGTGTCGATGCGGCCATGGCCGACCCGTGCGGACTGGCTGGCGACGCGGTCGCCGCCTGGTTCGCGGCGCAATAATCTGCCGCATGGCGCAGGCACAAGGCCCGACGTGGCCGCTTCCCGACTTCAACACGTACCCCGTGTTGCACCGGGCGGTAACGGCTGAGCTGATCGAGCACGGCATTGCGGTCACCTGGGACGACGGCGTGCGGACCGAACACCACCGGTTTGTGCTGCGCGAGAACAGCCCCGATCCTGCGACCACCCATCCGTTGAGTCGCGAGCAGCAACTCCAGCTCACCGAGATCCCGACCGAGCTCGCCATCATCGGCGCCTCGGTCGACGACGATGGTGGCGTGCGAGTGCACTGGTCGGTTGGCCCGGTCGCCGAGAGCGTGTATCACCCGGGCTGGCTTCGGGCCTGGGCCGGGGACGCCAGCGCTCCGAACCCGCTGCCGCCACGGGTCAGCTGGGACAGTTCGCTGGACCTGTCGACCGTCACGTTCGACGGAACCGAGGTGCTGGCCGGCGGTGAAGCCTTCGAAGCGTTCCTGCTCGCGGTGCATACCCACGGCGTCGCGTTGGTGCGCGACCTTCCCGTCGACGAGGACATGATCGAACGGTTGCCGTCGATGCTGGGTCCGGTTCGCCCGACCAACTTCGGCCACGTGTTTGACGTCCGCACGAAGTCAGCCGACGTGACGAGCAATGCGTACACCGACCTCGAGTTGCCGGTGCACACGGACCTCGATACCCGCGAGTACATGCCCGGCCTGCAGTTCCTGTGGTGCATGGTGAACGACGCGACCGGTGGCGAGTCCCGCCTCAGCGACGCAGCAGCGATTACTCGGCATGTGCGCGTCGAAGACCCCGATGCTTATGACGCGTTGACGACGATTCCGGTCTCGTTCATCAATAAGGCCGCCGACACCGACTACCGGTTCGTCGCACCGTTCCTCGTTGTCGATGGCGATGGTGAGCTCGTCGAAGCACGATGGAGCCCGTGGCTTAGGGGCCCGTTGCAAGCCTCGATTGCCGACGCCGAGCGCTTCTACGCCGGCCTCCGCCTTGCGCTGGAACTCGGTGACGATCCTCGGTTCGTCGTGAGCCACAAGCTGGCCGCGGGCGAGATGCTCGCGTTCGACAATCGCCGGATTCTGCATGGCCGAGGCCCGCTCGATCGCTCGACAGGGGAGCGTTGGCTGCGCGGCTCTTACGTCGAGCGCGAAGAGCTCGAGTCTCGCCTGCGGGTTCGTCAGCGCTGACGTCGGCGGCCTGCGACCACCGCTGCGGCGCCCGTTGCGAACAGCGCAACCGACAGCGCGGTAGGCAACGCCACGTCAGAGCCAGTGACCGCGAGCCCCGCACCGCTACCGGCATCGGCGGCCGCCGCGGGCGTCACCGCTGGACTGGCCTGAGGCGAGAGCCCGAAGCCGAACGGGCCAGCATCGACGCCTGATTGCGCAACCGGTGTCGGTACGGCCGTCGCCGCGGGTTCGATCACCGGCGTTGGCGTCACGATCACACCGGAGCCGGTCGAGGTTGGAGTCGCGGTTGGCGTCGCCGTCGGTTCGGGCTGGATCGTGATGGTGAGTTGGCTGGTCGCAACTGCGTCGCCAGTCGTCCCATCGTCGGCATTGGCCGACACGCCTGCGGCGTACCAGACAACCGTCGTGGCTTCGGCAGGCGCCTGCCAATCGAACGTGAACTCCGCCTGCCCGTTCGAGAACGGCTGCGGGGCAACATGGGTGACCTCGCCCTGCAGGAACTGCGCCCCGAGCCCAGGCATGAGCAAGGTGCCGGTGCCGCTGCCTGCGTTGAATCCGGCGATCACGCCTGGTCCGCCACGAAGCGTGATCGTGACCGTGGTGGTTTCATTGACCCTCATCGACGTGGGAGCATCGATGGAGAGCGATGCCGAAAGGCCAGAGTCTTGATGGCAGTTCGCACACGTCGCCGCACCCACATCAGGGCTGCCGGTGTGTGCAACCTGTCCAGTGGGGAAGGCTTCTGCCGCTGGGTCAACGAGGGAGAAAACGAATGCGAACGCTGCGGCCACGATCACAACGCCAATCGGCAGGCCAGTCCCACGACGTCGCAACACGCCGACACGCTAGCGCTGGCCGGCGACGCCTAGCTGACCGGTTCCTGGTCGTCGGCATCCTGGTCGCCGCCATCACCTTCGTTGCGGTGTCGAGCCTGTTCACCGAACCCGTCTCCGCTCGCTCGACCGGGATCATCGACTACTCCGGCAACCCTGATGCCGGCGAGGGCGCGACGTGCGCCGACTGCCACGGGAACAACGAACCCCAACCAACGATCACCATCGACATGCCCGACTCGGTAGTCGGCGGCGAGACGATCCTGGTCTCGGTGACCGTCTCGGGTGGTCCCGGCGTCGAGGCCGGGTTCAACGCATCGTTCGGTGATCTCGCAGGCGAGGTCGACAGCCTCAACAACGACACTCGCACCGAGGCCGATCAGGTAACGCACACGTCGCCCAAGACCCTGGGCGTTGACGGTGCAACGTTCACATTCCTATGGACCGCCCCGAACGAAGCAGGAGTCGCGTCCATCTACGCCGCAGGATTGTCCACGAACGGCAACGGCAACAACCAGGGCGACGCGGTCGGGACCGTGGTCGACACGATCGAGATCGTGGCAACAACCCGCCTGGGAGATGTCAACTGCAGCGGCGAGCTGAATGTCGTCGACGCTCTGGTCGTCGCTCAGTTCGACGCCGGCGTACGTACCGACGCCCAGCGTTGCCCGCTCAATGATCCGGCGACCGAAATCGTTGCGGCCAACGGTGATCTCAACGAGGACTTGCGGACCGACATCATCGATGCGCTCTTGATCGCCCAGTGCGACGCCGGGATCGACAACGGCCTCTGCGGATGACCGACGCCGGGTGACGCTGGCGATGGTTCGCTACGGGTTGTAGATGTCGGTCGCGGTGCGCTCAGGAATCGACAAGAAGAACCCGTCAACCGAGTCGTCTTGCGCGTTCTCCCAGAGCTGGGAAAACACCGATCGTTCACGGGTGTCGGTGCCGGTCGTCTGGGCACGAGCGTCGGCGATGATCCGGTAGGCGACCTCGCGAGCTTCGGCGATGATCTCGTCGGATTCGCCACGCGCAGCCAGCAACAAGTCACGGCAACGCAGCTGGGTTTCGGCCAGAAGAAGCTGGGCCTGCGCAAGATGGGTATGCACGGTCACGGGTCCGTGAACCGCTTGCACCTGTGCAGGTGTCTGCGGTGCGGTGTGGGCCGATTGATCCATAGTTTCGTTGGTGGCTGAGTCGGTCGTCATGGGGCCTCCTGCCCCACCCGTCGACCGAACGCGCATGGTTGTGAGGGCGACACGCCGATTTCTCCGGACAGAAGGGTTTGGATTCGCTTCGACGGTGGGCAATCGAGTGCTCGGGCCCTAGAGTTAGCACTCTCAATCAGAGAGTGCTAGCCGCCTAGGGAGGGCCCACGCACATGGCAAAGTCCATTACGTTCGACGATTCCGCCCGCCGGTCACTTGAGGCCGGAATGAACACGCTGGCCGACGCGGTCCGCGTGACGCTTGGCCCCAAGGGCCGCAACGTCGTCCTCGACAAGAAGTGGGGCGCCCCCACGATCACCAACGATGGTGTTTCCATCGCGAAGGAGATCGACCTCGAGGATCCACTCGAGCGCATCGGCGCCGAGCTCGTCAAGGAAGTCGCCAAGAAGACCGACGACGTCGCCGGTGACGGCACGACGACCGCAACGGTTCTCGCCTGGTCGATGGTGCGCGAGGGACTGCGCAACGTCACCGCCGGCGCCAACCCGATGTCGGTCAAGCGTGGCATCGAGCAGGGTGTCGAGGCCGCAGTCACCTCTATCCAGAAGATGGCTAAGCAGGTCAAGGACAAGGAGCAGATCGCACAGGTCGCTTCGATCTCCGCTGCTGACAACGAGATCGGTGACACCATCAGCGCCGCCATCGACAAGGTCGGCAAGGACGGTGTCATCACCGTCGAAGAGAGCCAGACCTTCGGCATGGACATGGACCTCGTCGAGGGCATGCGCTTCGACAAGGGCTTCCTGTCGCCCTACATGGTGACCGATCCCGAGCGTATGGAAGCCGTCCTCGACGACCCATACCTGCTGCTCGTCGGCTCCAAGATCGGCGCCGTTCGCGACATCGTTCCCGTGCTCGAAAAGGTCATGCAGTCGGGTCGCCCGCTCGTGATCATCAGCGAGGACGTCGAAGGCGAAGCGCTCGCGACGCTCGTCGTCAACAAGATCCGCGGCACCTTCAACTCGGTCGCCGTCAAGGCTCCTGGCTTCGGCGATCGCCGCAAGGCGATGCTGCAGGACATGGCCATCCTCACCGGTGGTCAGGTCGTCAGCGAAGAGGTCGGCCTCAAGCTCGAGTCCGTTGGCCTCGAGATGCTGGGTTCGGCCCGCAAGGTCGTCATCACCAAGGACGAGACCCTCATCATCGAAGGCGCCGGCAAGAAGGCCGACGTCGAGGGTCGCATCGCCCAGATCAAGGGTGAGATCGACAACACCGACAGCGACTACGACC
>CAZEMU010000026.1:0-37823 GCA_964513315.1 uncultured Acidimicrobiaceae bacterium
AGGTCGGGCTCGACGGTGACGAGCTGTTGGCCCGCCATCCAGGGCTCGTCGTCACCGCCATCACGCCGTTCGGGCTTACCGGCCCCCAAGCCGACTGGGCTGGCGACGAGCTCGCCGTGGTGCATGGCGGCGGCTGGGGTTTTCTAATTCCCGGCGATGATCCCGATCCGACCCGGCCACCGCTCACCGTGCCGGGCTGGTTCGCGCATTGCCATGCGGGGATGGCTGCCGCGCTCGCAACACTCGGCGCAGCCCACAAGGCGACGGCGACGGGGGTCGGCGAGTTCATCGACCACTCGGTGCTCGCCACCGTGTCCGCAATGCTCGAAGCGTCGTTCATCGCCTGGAGCTACGCCGGGAACATCGCCAAGCGAAACGACGGCCGCATCCTCACTCCCTGGAGGATCTTGCGCTGCTCCGATGGGCTCATCTTCTTGGTCACGGTGGAGCAAGACCAGTGGGAACGTCTCGTCGAGATGATGGGCACGCCCGAGTGGGCGACGATGGGCATCTTCGACACGATCGAGGACCGAGCCGCGAACCAAGACGTGCTCAACATGTACCTCGAGGAGTGGACCTCGCAGCACACCGTCGATGAGCTGTGGCACGCCGGACAAGCCCGTCGCATCTGCTTCGCTCCCGTGTTCACGATGCCGGACCTGGCCCGCCAGCCACATTTGCGCGAGCGCGGCTTCTTCCACACCGTCGAGCATCCAGTCGCTGGCGAGCTCGAGCACCTGGGCGCTCCCTACGTGATGGAGCCAACGTCGTGGGCGCTCCGCACCGGAGCACCCATGCTCGGGGCCGACAACGACGCGACGTTCACGCCACGATCGAGCGAGCGGCCGGCACCCGATCTCGACGCGCGCGCCGCCAAGCCGCTCGCCGGCGTGCGGGTCATCGACTTCTCGTGGGTCTGGGCGGGCCCGTACTGCACGATGCACCTGGCGTATCTGGGCGCTGATGTGATCAAGATCGAGTCGAGCACCCGACCCGGACTGGGTCGCCGGTTGCCGATCCACCCCCAAGACATGGAGCCCACGCTCAACACGTGCGGCTACTTCAACCAATGGGATCAGGGGAAGCGCAGTGTCGAACTCGACCTCACCGACCCGTCATCGATCGAGACGGTCCTGGCCCTCGTCGCCGACGCCGACGTCGTCGTCGACAACTATGCGACCGGCGTGATGGAACGCCTTGGGCTCGGCGACGAGGTGCTTCGTGCCGCGAATCCCGACATCATCCTCGCCTCGGTCACGGGGTACGGGCACACCGGCCCGCACCGCGAGTACATGGGCTACGGACCAACGACGTGTCCGCTGTCGGGCATCGCTGCGATGACCGGGCACCCGGGCGAACCCCCAATGGAAGCCGGGCTCTCGGTCGGCGATCCCGCCGCCGGATTGACCGCTGCGTTCGCCATCGTCGCTTCGCTCTTCGCCAACCAGGGCACGCGTATCGACGTGTCCCTCTGGGAATCGACCGCGGTGAACGGCATCCATGCCTGGATGGCCCACGCCCTCGGCCACGAACCCGACGGTCCGCAAGGAAGCCGTAGCTTCGCCGCGTCGCCGCATGGGGTCTTCCGTGCTGCGGGCGACGACGACTGGGTCAGCATCGCCTGCCTCGATGACCAGCAGTGGCAGGCGTTCGCTGCGATCCTCGGCGTCAACGACGATCGATTCGCCACCCTCGCCGGTCGCAAGGCGAACGAAGTCGACCTCGAGGCCATCGTCAGCGAGTGGACAGCCGCTCGTGAACGCTGGGCGATCACCGAAGAACTCCAAGCCGCAGGCATCGCCGCCTACCCGTCGCTGCGCTGCGACGAGCTCGAGGCCAACCCACAGCACGTGGCCCGGGACTTCTGGGAGCGCTTCGATCACCCTGAGGTCGGCCAGCGGACCCACAGCGGCGTGCCGTGGCGCACCCGCAACTGGCCCAACGGGGTCGCGCAACGGGCTCCGCTCATCGGTGAACACACCGCCGAAGTCCTCGCCGTTAGCGACGCCTAAACGAGCCGAGCACGATCACGGCGAATCCGACGATGCTCGGCAGCGTGATCACGGCAACCGCGGCGCCGACCGACAGCGACGTCGACGCAAGTGAGCCGATGATGACCGGAGCGATGAGCACCATGACTCGCGAGCCCGCCGTCAGCGCGCCGAGTCCGGCGCCCTTCGCTCCCGGCATCTTGGCTGCATCGTCGTAGAGCTTGGGGAACATCGTCGAGTTGCCAAGACCTGCCAGGCAGTACGCCGCGAGCACGACCCAGCGGTTCGGGAAGAACGACGCGGCGGTGAGCCCGACCGCGGCAACGGCGACGAAGCTCGTGAGCATCCGCTGCGCGCCCCAGCGGGCTTCGATTGCGTCGCCGCTGAAGCGGCCGATGGTCATGCCGGTTGTGTACGCCACGAAGCCCAGCCCTGCGAAACCGGCACTCGTATCGAAGTCATCCTTGAGTCGGAAGGCGGCCCAATCGCTCGAAATGATCTCGACCGCGATGGCGAATGCTCCCGCAAGGGCAATCAGGACAAGCGCCGAGCGAGCCGCACCGTTGCGTCCGCCGTCGGTGACTTCGTCGACATCCTGATCTTCTCGAAGCAGGCCGCGTCCGACGAACACGAGCGCCACGGCCAGGATCCCGGTGACGACGACCAGGTGGGTTTGGAGCGACACGCCCGCCGCGGCGACTTGGGCGGCTGCGATGCCACCGACGACGGTGCCGAGACTCCAGAGTCCGTGCAGCCGATTCATCACCGGCGCATGACGACGAGCGCTGAGCCACGAGCCCTGCAGGTTCATGGCAACGTCGACGACGACGTCGAACGCTTGCATGACCGCAAGCGAGAGACCGAACGCAAGCAAGGTCGTCGAGAATCCGATCGCCGGCAGCATCGAGATGAGCACCACGGCACCGACGATCAACGACCACCGGGTGCCAAATCGCTTGAGCAGCGCGGGCGCCACGAAGCCCCCAGCGACTCCGACGACCGCGGCCGCGGTCATGGTCGCGCCGAGCTCGCCGAGTGATACGTCGATCCGATCACGAATCTCGGGCAGCCGCGGCACGAACGAAGCGAAGACTGCGCCATTCACGAAGAACTGGGTGGCGACCGAGGCCAGCG
Source organism: uncultured Acidimicrobiaceae bacterium (assembly GCA_964513315.1). Classification (GTDB taxonomy): domain Bacteria; phylum Actinomycetota; class Acidimicrobiia; order Acidimicrobiales; family UBA10347; genus UBA10347. The sequence continues at coordinate 3,126 of CAZEMU010000026.1, forward strand.
CCCGTCGATCCGTCGCCGTGAACGCGGTTGCTGAGAACTCGCCTGTCATGGAGTCTCGATCGCTGCGGCACGAGATTCTTCGATACGAGCGGTGGTGAGGCGAGGCGCCGCGTACGCGAGCAGCACGATCTGCAGCACACCGCCGACGAGCCACGGCAAGCGCAGCCCGAACGCCCGCGAGCTCCAGACATCACCAACAGCGACCAACACGCCGCCGAGGATGGCACCAAACGGCATCATTCCCCACGCAAAGAACCGATAGACGCTGTTGACCCGGCCCAGCAGATGGTCCGGGATGATCGTCTGACGCAGCGACACCGTGATCACGTTCCAGAGCACGGCGAAGAACATCGACACCGCAAACATCGCCCAGACGAAGAGCCAGTTCGAGGCCAGCCCGATGGCGATCGAGGTGAAGCCGCTCACGAGCAGCGTCGCCCACAGCGACGGTCCTTGGCCGAGGCGACGGCTCACGTCGGCGGCTACCCAGCCGGCCAAGATGCCGCCCGCCGCTCCCCCAGTTTCGACAAGCGCGAACTCGATTGGCTCAGTGCGAAGCACTTCCTGAGCGAACAAGACGAACGAGGCAGTGGTCATTGTCGCCAGTGCGTTGAGGAGCCCGAGCGTGATCGCAAGCGGCTTCAGCAGCGGGTGCTTCCAGAGCCAACGCAGCCCCTCTCCGATCTCGGTCCGCATGGATGCACGGCGCGTCGACGGCGGGGACTCTTCGCCTGCATCCTTCGTTCGGCGCGGCAGGCGGCTGATGAGAAAGGCCGACAGCGCAAACGTCACCGCATCCACACCGAACGGAAGGGCGAATGTCGCAACAAGCAGCGCTGCACCGAGCGCAGGGCCGAGCAGTGTGTTCATCACTTGCTCGGTGCTCCAGAGTCGCCCGTTGGCTCGTTCGAGCTGATCCTCGTCAACGAGCGACGGCATGATCGTCTGGGCCGTGTTGTCGTAGAGGACCTCGGCGACACCAAGCAACAACGTCGCCACGAGCACCACCAAGTAGCCAGTGACGTTGGTGTCGAGCGCAGCCTCGATCCCGTCAAGCTCATCGGGTCCAGGCAACCGATCGCCGATTGCGAGCACGCTCACGGCAACCACCGCCGTCAGCACAGCGCGAGCAGTGTTGGCCAGCACCATGATGCGGCGCCGCTCAAAGCGGTCGGTGATCACGCCCGCCGGGAGACTGAACACGAGCCAAGGCAAACGCTGGGCCACGATGATCAGCGAGACGAGTAGCGGGTCACGAGTGACGGCCGAGGCCAACCACGGATAGGCGACGAGTCCGATGCCGTCGCCGAGATTCGAGATCGTGCTGGCAGCAAACAGTGTGCGATACGGGCGACCGAGCGGACGCCGCGGATCGAGTTGTGCCTCCGCCATCGGCGCAGTGTTGCAGCCGCAGCCCTCCGCTGCTGATGTATTGGGCGTGCGGCTTACTGCGTGCTGAGGCCGGCCCGGTACTCCCCGTCGGCGATGCGAGCCGCGACGGCAGCGTCAGGTTCGGTGAGTCGTTCGAGGGTGACTCCCACGATGTCGGCGGTGCAAGCGAACTGGTGCGGGTACGGCCCCACCGCGGCGCCAGTGTCAATGCCGACGTCAAAGGTCTCGCCGCTCATCGAAAACACGATCGGCACGGTCCGCTCAAGGCGGGCATGGCCAACGGCGGTGCCGTCGACGCTCAGGACCAGATCGCCTCCGGCGCCGAATCCTCCGTCGTAGACGAAATCAACAACCACCTGATGGGTGCCTGGAGCGAGCGCGTCGGGCGCCGCGATGGTCGTGAGCTCGTGGCCGAACCAGTTGTAGAGATAGGTCGGGCGCCCGTCGTCGAGCCAGAGCGACCAGCCGGCCATGTTGCCGCCCTGACACGCCACGACGCCGACCGCTCCCCCATCGTCAACGACGAGATCAGCGGTGATCCGGTACGAGCAGTTCTTGAGGTTCACGATCGAACGCTCGGGCATCCGCACGTGCGCCGTCGTGTAGGTCATCTTCCGTGAGTGCAGCGACCGGGGCACTTGCAGCTCCCCGCCGCGAGGCGAGCCGGCATCGCGCAACGGGTACACGCCGTACTCCTGCGCGGCCTGATCGAACAGTTCCCGCAGCTCGGCCAGGCGCTCCGGATGCTGCTCGGCCAGATCGACGGCCTGGCTGAAGTCGTTGGTGATGTCGTAGAGCTCCCACCGTTCCTGCGGGCCATCGAACTCCAAGCCCTGTAGGCGGATCCATGGCACCCGGCCGTGGAAGCACGAGGCCATCCAGCCATCGTGATACATCGCCCGGTTACCCAGGATCTCGAAGTACTGCGAGAGGTGCTCCGACGCCATCGCTCGATTGTCAAACGTCGGCATCATCGAGACGCCGTGGATTGGCATCTGCTCGATTCCGTTGACGTGGGTCGGCGGCGTGATCCCCGCAGCCGCATAGATCGTTGGAGCGATGTCGGTGACGTGACCGAACTGGGATCGCAGACCGCCGACGCTGCTTGCGTCCATGCCGTTCGGCCATGAAACGGCCAGCCCATTGCGGGTGCCGCCGAAGTGCGAGGCGACCTGCTTCATCCATTGGAACGGCGCATCGAGCGCCCACGCCCAGCCGACGTTGAAGTGGTTCTCGCATCGGGCGGTGCCGAAGTCGTCGATGTGCTCAAGCAGCCACTCGGGATCCTCGTGAACCCCGTTCTGGAAGCTCGGGGCACTCCATGCCCCATGGATCGTGCCTTCGGCCGACGCGCCGTTGTCTCCGCTCAGATAGATGACGAGCGTGTCGTCGAGCACGCCCATGCGGTCGATCGCGTCGATCACGCGGCCGATTTGGGCATCGGTGTGGGCGAGGAAACCCGCGAAGACCTCCATGAGACGCGTGGCGACGGGCCGGTAACGCTCGGGGTAGTCCTCCCATGCGGGGACCTCGTCGGGACGCTCGGTCAGCTGGGTGTCGGGCGGGATGACGCCCATCTCAAGTTGACGCTCGTAGATCGATTCGCGAAGGGCATCCCATCCCTCGTCGAACTGTCCGGCGAATCGGTCGGACCACTCGTGATCGACCTGGTGCGGGGCATGCACCGCAGGGGTCGTGAAGTAGCAGAAGAACGGCCGGTGCGGGCTCGACGCTCGGTGGCGTTCGATCCACGTGATCGCCTGATCAGCCAGGTCCTCGGTCAGGTGGTAGTCGTCTCGCCCGATATGCGGCGAGATCGGCGTCGTCTGGTCATAGACCGCAGGCTCGTACTGCGAGGCTTCGGCGCCGACGATCCCGTAGAAGCGATCGAATCCCATGCCGGTCGGCCAGCGATCGAACGGACCCGACGGCCCTTGTTCCCAAGACGGGGTCAGGTGCCACTTGCCGAAGCAGCCAGTGGCGTACCCGGACATCCGCAGCACCTGGGCGACCGTGGCGGCCTCGGGCGGGATCGCCGAGTCGTAGCCGGGATACGAGTTCGCGATCTCGGTGATGCCGCCCATGTGCACGCTGTGGTGATTGCGCCCGGTGAGCAACGACGCTCGTGTCGGCGAGCACAGCGCCGTCGTGTGGAACTGGTTGTAGCGAAGCCCGATGTCGGCGATCCGATCGAGTGCCGGCATCGGCACCGGGCCGCCAAAGGTGCCGCATGAGCCGAAGCCGACGTCGTCGATCATGATCACGACAACGTTGGGTGCCTGCGCCGGTGGTTCGGGTGCATCGAGTCGCCGTGGCGTCGAGTCTTCGATCAGCCGCTCGATACTCCCGTCGAACGCTGGCGTCGGGTGTGGCAGTTGGCTTGTCATCAGGTCGCCGGGGTTCCGATCTCGAATCCTGCGAGCGCCGCCAACACCGCAGCACTATCGCCCTCGATCACAGCCTCGCCCGAGTCGACGAGCTCGGCCATCGTGGCGGTTCGCCCCATCACGGTTGCCCACGCTTCGGGGCTGACACGCACGGTGGCATCGACGGCCGCATCCGGGATCGGCACCGCCACACAGTTCCGCACATGCAGAGCAGCAGACGTAGACTCGAAGTCCCAGCCGATCCGCACATCCGCTCCCACCAGGAGGTGCGGCACGGCGAGTACGCGTAGGGCCTCGACCGATGCGGTCGGGTCGGCGACGACAGCACGCCGAGGGAAGCGATGGGTGCGATAGCGGTCCATCGAGAAGCTGCCGTCAAGGTCTCGAGCTCGCGTCAAACACCAATTGCGCACGTTCGCCGACGAGGTCCGCGTCGCGACGACACGAAGCGCTCCGGCAAGCATCTCGCGGTCGGCGTCGGTCGCATCAGGAAGCTGCACCAGCCAAGAGCCCAGCTCGATCGCCCAGCGCACATCATCGGCTTCGAGCGCCGCAGCCGCCTCGGCCCGGACGTTGTCAGCGCCGCCGAAACCAGCGACGAGCTTGACGGCCCGCTCAACGGGGGCGACCGGGAACAGCTGGGCTGGATCGCCATCGAAGAACCCAAATAGGCCCGACCGGATCTGGCGCACGTGGTGTTCGGCGACGCCGTAGTACTCGCTGGTCAGCGGGTCCTCGTCACAGTGGTCCGGCAAACGGACGAGGTGGCCGATCTCCGGGCTCGTCGCGCCCCGGTTGGTGTGGCGCACGGTCTGGTCCCAGAGAAACTGGATCGCATCTCGCGAGCGAGTGACTCGAGCCTTGATGTCATCGCCGCCACTCAACGGCGGTCCGTGCGCCCCGACGAGATGTTCGGCGCCGAGCGACAACACATCGTCGAGACCGGTCAGTAGGACACGCGGGTCGCGGTACTCCTCGCCCCGGATCGCAAACACGTTGAACAACACCGGCCAGACGATGTTGTTGACGGCCACACCCAGCTCGGGGAACCAGTACGTCACCGAGTCGTCGGCATCGCTCGGCGCAGGCAGGACCTGCAGGTCGAGCCCAGCGACGGTCAGCGAGGTCTCTTCGTCGAACGTGACCGTCGGCGACAGGTACCCGTCGGTGAATGGTGCATGGTCGGGATTGCGGAAGAAGTGGCCGAGTCCGACGTTGACGAGTCCGTCGGGACCATCGGCCGGGAGGGTCATGCCGAACTGCTCGACGAGCCCGCGGCCGTAGGCCGGCGAGATGACCGACGCCGTCCGCGCTCGATTCGTATCGATCCCGGCGTGCCCATAGATCGGCACCTCGCCGAACCGGTCAACGATCGCCTGCGTCCCAGCGACGTAGTGGAAGTGGGTGTACAGCACCGCAACGACGGGGCGGTCGGTGACGTCAGCAAGTTCGGCCAGCGCGGCGTCCATCTCTTCGTTGGACTCGCCCGTGTCGATTGCGATGATCCCGTCAGGACCTTCGATGAACCCCTGGTTCGACAGACCATTTCCGACCAGGCTCCACACGCCGGATCGCACCTGATGCATGCGCCGCTCCACGAATTCGGACTGGCCGACGTGGGCTGCGTGCGCGACGCGTCCATCGTCGAGGGTGATCGTTTCGGCGTCGTCGGGGGCGAACGAGCGGCTGGGGCGGGCAGATCCGTGCATGCCCCGAGACTAGATCTGCGAATCGCGAGCGGGCTCTACTGCGCTGCTACCACACGCCGGAGCTGTCCCGAGCAGCAGAGACGGTGGCCGCAACCTGTGGGCTGCCACGAAAGATGTCTGAACGAACGCGAAACAATCCAGCCGTCGGGAGTAACAACAGTTGACCACCGAGTTTCGTTACGCGACTTGCTGAGCCGCAAGCAACCGTTACAGGACACACGAGGGAACCCCATGACCATTGTTGAACCGGAACCGATTGGGCTTCCGGAACTGCTTGAACGCCCAAGGATCGACATCGATCCCGACGTCCTGCAGCACCTCACGCCCCTCGACCAACGTCGTTTCCAGACGTTCGGCGTCGGCCGGGTCCAGCCGCCGCCATTCAGCTTTATCCACGAAGCCTTCGAGTACTGGGCACAGGTGCAGCCCGATGCGCCTGCGGTTCATCACGAAGGTTCGACAATCACCTATCACGAGCTCGATCAGCATTCGACGGCCCTGGCGGCCGCACTTGTTGGGCTCGGCGTCGACCCTGGCGATGCGGTTGCGCTCTACGTGCGCCGAGGAATCCCGATGGTCGTCGGAATGCTCGCCGCACTCAAAGCGGGCGCCTGCTACGTCCCGCAAGATGCCGCCATCTCCCCGGCTTCGACGCTCGAACACGTCACAAAAGTCAGCAACGCAAAGGTCGTCCTCACGCTTGCTGATCACCACGCAGAGTTGCCTCACTCCGGGCTCCCGACCATTGAGATTGACCGCTTCATGGCGGAGCCACTCGTCGGCACGCACGACGAACGGTCCCGCCATCTCGTCGGGTTGCGCTCTCCTGACGATCGATGCTTCATCCTCTTTACCTCCGGCACGACCGGGCAGCCGAACGGTGTCCAGGTCACTCACCGCAACATCTGCAACATCCTGCTCACCGATCCTGGCAACCTCGGCATGGGGCCAGGCACGACCGTCGCTCAAATCCTCAACATCGCGTTCGACATGGCCGCGTGGGAAACCCTGGGAGCGCTCATGAATGGCGCCCACCTGCTGATCCGGGGATCCGGTCGCGCCGGCATCCAAGAGGTCGCAGAACGCGCTGATGTGCTCATTGCCACGCCATCGATCCTTGGCTCGATCGACGCCGAACGCTGCCAACAGGTCGTTACCGCTGCCGTGGCCGGCGAACCCTGCCCTCAGCCACTTGCCGACACGTGGAGCTCGTTTAGTCGCTTCTACAACTCGTGCGGCCCGACCGAGACAACCATTATCAACACCGCCCATCAGTACCGTCCTGAAATCGGCGGACTGAACATCGGTGGGCCGACCCCAAACAACACGGTCTATGTGCTCGACGAGAACCTACATCCATTGCCAATCGGCGAGGTCGGCGAGATGTGGGCCGGAGGTGACTGCGTCACGAGCGGCTACGTCGGCAACCCCGAACTGACCGCAGAGCGCTACCGACCGGATCCGTTCCTCGGCGGTTCGGCGATGATGTTCCGCACCCGCGACCTCGGCGCATGGACCGAGACGGGAGAACTCGCCCACCATGGGCGCACCGATGACCAAGTCAAGGTGCGCGGCTTCCGCGTCGAGCTGGGATCCGTATCGACCGTCCTCGAGTCGGTCGAGGGCTGCACCGCAGCTGCGACCCTGAAATACGACGCTCGCAACCTCGTCGCCTATGTGCAACCGGCCACCGTTGATCCTGACGAATGCCGAGCAGCACTCGCGGAGGCACTCCCCTACTACTGCCAACCGACATTCATCGAACCTGTCGATGCACTTCCTCGCACAGATCGAGGCAAGATCGACAAACGGCTCTTACTCGAGTGGGCTGAAACGCGTGGCATCGAAGAGCCCGCCCCCGAGGCAGACGCCGGAGCGCAGGAACCAAAGCAACCCACCGAACTCATTGAGCTCCTGGATCCGGCTGGCTACGACCGCGTGACGCTGCCGAAGCAGCTTCCGCTGTACCGCCGCATGTGGAAGAGCCGTCACCTCATGCACTACAACCGTCTTGTCGCGCTGACGGTGTTGGTGAACCTGATCGTGTTGTGGCGCGGGATTGCCGCTGACTGGTGGACGAGCGAGTCCATCAACGTCGGCGCCATTGGCACCGTCACGATCGCCAACCTCTCCGCAGCGATCCTGATTCGCCAGCAGTATGTGATCAATCTGCTGTTCCGCATCGCAACAGCGATGCCGACCCACTGGCCGCTACGCCTTCGAGCGATCGGCGGGAAGGTCTATCACTTCGGTGGTATTCACGTCGGCGGATCAGTAATGGGCACGCTCTGGTTCGGCGTACTCGCCGGATCCATTCTGTGGGGCCAAGCGAATGGCTCGACCGAACTATCCGGGCCCACCGTCGCCCTGACGATCGCGTTGGTCGCCCTACTCGTGGCCATCATCATCTTCGCCCTTCCGCCGCTGCGGGCGAAGTACCACGACAACTTCGAAAAGGTCCACCGCTTCGGGGGCTGGACATCCCTCGCATTGTTCTGGATCCACACCCTCGTCTTCAACCGAGACGTCAACGGTTCGCTCGTCAGCTCCGTGTCGTTCTGGTTGCTCATTGCCGTAACGATCTCGATCATCCTGCCGTGGACACGACTCCGCAAGGTTCCCGTCGAGATCGTGCGTCCGTCAAACCACGTCGCCCTCGCTCGATTCGACTACGGCGTAACCCCGTTCGCCGGTTCGGCAACCACGCTCAGCCGTAACCCACTCACCGAGTGGCACTCATTCGCCAACGTTCCTCAACCTGGGCGCGAGGGCTACCGACTGACGATCAGTAGGGCCGGCGACTGGACCGGAAGCTTTATCGATGACGCTCCCGACCACATCTGGGTCAAGGGCATCCCGACCGCGGGTGTCGGCAACATTGACAAACTCTTCAAGAAGGTCGTGTGGATCGCGACCGGAAGCGGCATCGGCCCGACATTGCCCCACCTGCTCGCCGAGACTGCACCGGCTCACCTCGTATGGGCGACGCGTGACCCTCGCGCGACGTACGGCGATGAGCTTGTTGACGAGATCCTTGAGAAGCAGCCCAACGCAACGATCTGGGACACCACCGCAAACGGAAAGCCAGACATGGTAAAGCTCGCCTACTGGGCCGTCCTAGCGACCGGCGCAGAAGCCGTCATCACCATTTCCAACAAGTCGCTGACCTGGCAGGTCGTCGAAGGTATGGAACGCATCGGCGTACCCGCCTACGGCGCGATTTGGGATTCATGATGACGACTACTCAATCGCTCAACCCGACGGAACGCTCGACCTTCCTTATTCAGGTCAACGGACCAGCAAACGAGTGCGCTGCCGCCAAGGTTTTCGCTGCCCTCGAACGCGTGGACGCCATCGTGGAAACCGTCGACCAGGTCGTCATGCGCGACCACCTGTCCCTCAACATCGTGAGTTGCCTTCCGGCTGGTGACGAGCTTCGCAAGGAGCTCCTGCTCACCGGATACGAGCTTGGCCTGACCATCGACTTCACCTCGGTGAGTCGAGTGCCCGCCGAGCGAACAGACTCGTCAATCCTGACATTGATCGGCACCTACGTTGGCGCCGCAGAGCTGGCCGCAACCCAGGACCTCGTTGCCCGAACCGGCGGCGACGTCACTCGCGTCGAACGCTTGTCACGCACGCCGGTCTGGAGCTATCAGCTCGACGTCGTCGGCGGTGACCAGCGGGCGATCCGATTGGGTCTCGCCAAGTTGCAAAAGCAATTCCCCGACCTCGACGTCGCCATCCGGTCGAAGCAGCTTCCGCTGCGAGCACTGCGGGCCGTCGTTCTCGATGTCGACCGGACCCTGGTCCAGAACGAGATGATCGATGAGATCGCCGATATCGCGGGTGTCGGAAGTGAGGTGGCCACGATCACCCAGCTGGCGATGCGAGGCGAGATCGATTTCGAGGACGCCCTACGCAAACGGGTCTCCCTACTCGCAGGCCAGCCTGCCTCGATTCTCGAAGAGGCCTGGTCGCGTATCTCGTTGACGCCGGGCGCGAGAGAAGTCATCGGCACGTTGCGTCGCATGGGTTTCGTCGTTGCGCTCATTAGCGGAGGATTTACTTCGATCACCGACCGCCTGAAGTCTGAACTCGACCTGGACTACGCCTTCGCCAACCGGCTTGAGGTGGTCGACGGGTGGCTGACGGGTGATCTTTGCGGCCCGATCGTCGATCGGCGTCGCAAGGCTGATTTGCTTGCAAGTATCGCTCAGTGCGAACGACTCGACCTGAGCCAGATCGTGGCCATCGGTGATGGAGCGAACGACATCGACATGCTGGAAACCGCCGGGCTTGGCATCGCATTCAACGCCAAGCGCGGTGTCGGGGTCGCCGCCGATGTGTCGTTGAATGTGCCCCACCTCGACGCGTTGCTGTCCTTCCTCGGCATCGCCAGCTCAGAGCGAGTGCTTGCGCCATGCGACCTAGACGAGGGTGTGCGATGAGCGTGATCGACATCGAGCAACGCGGCCGAGTTGCTATCGCGACGATCAACCGCCCCGAAGCGCTCAACGCACTGAACGACGAGGTGATGCATTCGCTGGTCGAACATTTCGAGGCGCTCGACGCTGACCCTGAGGTCGGTTGTTTTCTCGTCACAGGCAACGACCGAGCGTTCGCAGCTGGTGCAGATATCAAGGAACTTGCGCAGCGTCGCTACCTTGACATGTACGCCGACGACTTCTTCGCACCTTGGGACCGATTCGCCGCTCTGCGGACGCCGACGATTGCGGCTGTCGCTGGCTATGCGCTCGGCGGTGGCTGTGAGCTTGCGATGATGTGCGACATCATCCTCGCCGCCGACACGGCAAGGTTCGGCCAGCCAGAAATCAAACTTGGCCTGACTCCAGGCATGGGTGGCACCCAGCGGCTGACTCGCCTGGTTGGGCGCGTCAAAGCGACCGAACTGATCTTGACCGGGCGCATGGTTGACGCGAGCGAGGCCGAGCGCATCGGTCTCGCCTCCCGTGTCGTCCCTGCGGACGATCTGCTCGTCGACGCAGTCGACCTCGCAACCCAGATTGCGGGGTACTCGAAGCACACGGCGATGGTGGCGCTCGAAACGATCGACGCAGCGGATCACCTTCCGCTTCGCGATGGTGTCCGGTTCGAGCGGCGAAGCTACTTCGCGTTGTTCGACACGCCTGATGCTCGCGAAGGTATGCAGGCGTTTATCGACAAACGTGATCCTGATTTCAATCGGGCAGCAGTGACCTAACCATTCGTCGCCAATTTCATCGCCCTGTGATCGACACGTAGCGTCGGGGCCATGTGGATCCGTCTTCGCCAGATCGCCATTGTCGCCGCTGACCTGCACAGGGTCTCGACCGAGATCGGCGGCGTCCTTGGCGTCGAGGCTTGCTACATGGATCCCGGTGTCTCGGTATTCGGGCTCAAGAACACGCTCTGGCCGATCGGCACACAGATGCTCGAGGTCGTGACGCCGTTCAAGGATGGCACCGCCGGCGGTCGCTACATCGAACGCCGCGGCGGCGATGGTGGCTACATGGTGATCACCCAGGTCGACGACGTGGCCCACCGCCGAGCCCGCGCCGAAGAACTCGGCGTGCGGGTGGCCTACGACCTGCACTATCCCGATGAGGGTCACGACGGCATCCAGCTCCATCCCGGCGACACCGGCGGCAGCTTCTTCGAGATGGACCAGATGCTCATGCCCGGCGGCGACGAGCCAGGTGGCCCGTGGTATCCGGCCGGATCCAACTGGGAGCCGTACGTTCGCACCGAACGGGTGAGCGGCTTCAGCGCCGCCGAGCTCCAGAGCCCCGAGCCGGAACGCTTGGCCAAGCGTTGGGCCGAGATTGCCGAACTCGACCTTGTTGCCGACGACGACGGCCATCCGACGATGGCGTTCGAGAACGCAACCGTGCGCTTCGTCCCCGACACCGACGGCCGAGGCGAAGGCCTCGGTGGGATCGACCTGATCACCGAAGATCGCGACGCAGTGCTCGAGGCCGCGGATCGCCTGGACTGCGCGGTTGCCGATGACGAAGTCGCCATCGCGGGCATGCGCATGTACTTGCGATGATTGACACGCTTCGCAGCTGGGTTCTTCCGTCGGGGACGATCTTCGGCATCGGCGAGGCAATGACGGTCGCCTTCGCCTATTTCACCGTCGGCGTGACCGTCACGATTCTCCACGTCAGCGAAGGAACCAGCTGGTCCGCCATGCTCGGCGTGATCTTCTTGGTGAACTCAGTGACCCCTGGCTTGGCGTACGTCGCCGTCACCGATGCGGGTGGCTCGACGACCGCAGGTGTGCTGAGCGGATGGCTGGTCTCGTCGAGGTTTGGTCTCTTCGCTGCGGCCATTGCGCCCTACTTGTGGCCCTCTCGATGGAAGCGAGCCCTCGCCGCACATGGCGCGTTCGATCCAAGCGTCGCACTCGGGCTCCGTGAAGAAGCGCCGATCGACAAACGCCGCGTCTACCTCGCGGCGGCGTTCTGGATGGTTGTGCCCTGGTGGATCGGCGGCGTGCTCGGCATCCTGATCGGCTCGAACGTGGGCGACCCAGGTGCGCTCGGCCTCGATGCGATCTTCCCCGCCGTGCTGCTGGTCATCGTGTGGCCCCAGCTGCAGGATCGTGACTCGCTCACGATTGCGCTGGTCGCGCTGATCGCCGCACTTGCGCTCGTCGAAATCACTCCGGGTGGTGTGCCCGCGCTCGCAGCAGCGTGCGCAGCACTGCTCGCGCTGCGTCCGCCGATGCCCGTCGGCGACAGCACCGAAGACCCAGAAGAAGAGGTCGGCTGATGCTCACCTGGACCGTCGTGCTCGCGCTTGCCGCCGGTGTCTACGGGCAGCGTGCTGCCGGGGCGCTGTTCCTTAAGGCCGACAAGCTTCCTGATGCCGCCAAGCGGGTCCTCGACAAGTTGCCACTCGCGATCATCGCGGCCGTCGTCGCACTCACGACGGTGACCGCCGGCGGCAAGCTCGTGCTCGATGCCCGCCTCGCCGGGGTTGCCGTCGCCGGCTTCTGTGCGTGGCGCAAACTGCCGATGCTCGTTGCCGTCATCGCCGCTGCGGCGGCGACCGCGCTCGTCAGGGTGATCGCCTAGCTGGCCATGACCTAGCTGACCCTGATCTAGCTCGCCTTGGCCTGCTGTGTGGCGGCGACTGGGCGCACACCAAGGATGCGACAGACCGCAGCGGTCAGCTCGGGCTGGTTCATCGTGTAGAAGTGGAAGTCGGTGATGCCGAATTCGGCCAGCCGGCGGCATTGCTCAGCGGCGATCGTCGCTGCGACCAAACGTCGAACCTCGGGGGCTTCGTCGAGGCCGGCGAACAGATCCTGCATCCAGTCGGGCACTGCGGTTCCACAGCGCTCCGAGAATCGCTTGACGCTGGCGAAGTTCGTGACCGGCATGATTCCGGGAACAATCGGCTCGGTGATGCCAGCTCGTCGCGCCTCCGTGAGGAAGCGGGCGAAGGCGTCGGTGTCGAAGAAGAACTGGGTGATCGCCCGATCGGCGCCAGCGTCGAACTTGGCCTTGAGGTTGTTGAGGTCCGCAGCCGCGGTCTCGGCCTTGGGATGGATCTCGGGATAGGCCGCGACCGAGATGTCGAAGTCGTGACCGACCTGTTCGCGCAAACCTGCGACGAGCTCTGCCGCCGACCGGTAACCCCCGTCGACGGTGCCATCGGTTTCGCCCGCTGGCGGGTCACCGCGTAGCGCAACGATGTGGTTCACGCCGGCAGCTTGATAGTCCTCAACCACCTCGGCGACTTCCGCCCGAGTGGCGCCAACGCAGGTCAGGTGACCGGCGACGGCCAGGTCTGTCGACGCGCCGATGCGACGAATCGCATCGAGCGTGCGGTCCCGGGTCGTTCCGCCAGCGCCGTAGGTCACGCTGACGAACGACGGATCGAGCGGTGCGAGCTGCTCGACCGATTGGGCGAGACGGGCTTCAGCTGCCCAGCTGCTGGGCGGGAAGAACTCGAACGACACGTTGATGTCTGGGCGCATCGGCGTTGTCGGCCAAGGACGACGAGCGAGTCGTTCCGCCGTCTCTTCAAGGTGCCGCCCGGGCCGCTGGAGCTCGGTTGATGGGGTTGCGTCGTTGGTCATCAGGAAACCGCCTTGTCGCTGAGTGATTCGTCAGGTCGAGAGAGGGGAAGAACAGAGGGCGCATCGGCGCGCTGGGTCGCCGTCCAGAGCGTGGTGGTGAGCATGTCCTCACCCCGACGACGTTTGGGCCGCAGGTGCGTTACATCGACATCGACGAAGCCAGCGTCCAAACACCATTCGCGGATGTCTTCTTCGCTGAAGCCGAGCCAGTGGTGGGCGTAGTCGGCTCGCATCGACTCGTGCACGTGCGGGGCGAAGTCGACGATGAGTAAGCGGCCGTTGGCCCGGACGGTGCGCCCGACCTCGGCAATGGCTGTCGTCGGATCGTCGAGGAAGTGCAAGACGTGATGGAGGACAGCGACGTCGAACGATCCGGTGTCGAGGTCCAGGTTGTAGACGTCGCCTTGACGCACGCTGCAATGGCGGAGACCGAGCTGATCCAGGCGGCTGCGAGCCAGGTCGAGCATCGGCCCGGACAGGTCGATCCCGACGCCACGCTCGATCGCATCGGCGAAGACTTCGAGAACCCGGCCAGTTCCAGTTCCGATGTCGAGCAGGTCGCGAATCTTGGTGCCGGCGACCGCACGCAAGAGCGCCCGTTCAACTTCGACGTCGGCGACGTGCAGGCCACGCATGCGGTCCCAGTCCGCGGCGACGTCGGCGAAGTAGTCGGCCGCCTGTTCGGCCCGCTCTTCGCGAACAGCGGCGACGCGAGCCAGATCTCGGGCGACGACGACATCATCAATCTCGATGAGCGAAAGCACTGCGTCGAGCACGCTGCGCCCCGTCGTGGAGCGGGCGGGACGGAAGTAGGCGCTCGTGCCCTGGGAGTGGCGGTCGAGCACACCCGCCTCGGTGAGCAGCTTGAGATGGCGGCTCACGCGTGGTTGGGACTGCCCCAGCACGCGACAAAGTTCGCCGACCGTGAGCTCGCATCGGTCGAGAACGACCGCAATGCGCAATCGGGTCGGCTCGGCAACTGCTCGCAGCGCTTCAAGGAGGACTTCCATGCTTTCATAAAGATATCTTGATGTTCTTATGAATAGCAAGCGATTGATGTACCAGCGCGAAGCCGTCGTGGGTGACCGCATAGTCTCCACCCCATGACTGCCGGCCAGATGCCCACGAACGACGTCGTCCAACTCCTGCAACGACACCGATCCATCCGCAAGTTCACTGAGGAACCTGTGAGCGACGAGATGGCCACCGAGGTCATCCGCTCGGGGCTCGCCGCAGCGACGTCGAGCAACCTGCAAGGCACGACCGTGATCCGGGTTCGCAATCCCGAAACCCGAGCCAAGATCGCCGAAGTGGCTGGCGGGCAGGCCTACATCGAAACCGCCGGCGCCTTCTTCGTCTGGTGCGCCGATCTGCATCGCTCGGCCGTCGCCTGCGAAATGCACGGCGGCACCTACAGCGCCGGGATGACCGAGCACTTCCTGATCGCCACCGTCGACTGTGCGCTCGCCGCCCAGAACGCCGTCGTCGCAGCTGAGTCGCTCGGGCTCGGCATCTGTTACATCGGAGCGATCCGCAATGACCCACAGGTCGTGGCCGACCTCCTCGAACTCCCCGACCACGTGTACCCGGTGTTCGGCCTCTGCCTCGGCTGGCCCGACCAGGACCCCATGCTCAAGCCGCGCCTGCCGCTGAGCGTGACCCTCAAAGAAGAGCGCTACGACGAGAGCGGCGATGCGGCCGGCATCGCCGACTACGACGCACAGATGCGCGACTACTACCGGGAGCGGACGGGCGGCAAGCTCGACCGCGAGTGGAGCGCCGACATGGAAGCGCTGCTCGGCAAAGAATCACGTCCACATATGCGCGACTTCCTGGCCCGCCGCGGCTTCGAGATGAGATAAGGAACCACCATGACCGACCTCGATGTTTCCGAGATCTGGCGCTATCCGATCAAGTCGGTTGGCGGCGAACAGATCTCCATGGCCACGGTGCTCGACACGGGCATCGTCGGCGACCGCGGCTGGGGCATCTTCGATGTCGAGACCGGCACCGTGCTGACCGCCCGACGCGCGCCCGATCTGCTGTTCGCAAATGCGTCGCTCGAAGGCGACGATGTCTCGATCGCACTCCCCGACGGCACCACCTGTCGCGGTCGCGACGAGGGATGCAACGAGCAGCTGAGCAGCTGGCTCGGACGGACCGTCGAGCTCCGCGCCGCCGGCCCCGAGGGCGGAACCTACGAAGTGCCGCTCGACTTCGAGAACGATGAGAACTGGGTGAGCTGGCAAGGCCCAGGCGGCGCATGGCACGACTCGACCAAGAGCCGCGTGTCGCTCGTGAGCCGTACGTCATTGCGTGACTGGGACCAGCGCCGCTTCCGCGCCAACGTCATCCTCAATGGCGCTGGCGAGGACGACCTGGTTGGGTCCGCCATACAGATTGGCGACGCCGTGCTCGACGTAAAGAAGCGCATCGATCGTTGCGTCATCGTGACCCGCCCCCAGCCTGACCTCGAACGAGACCTCGACGTCTTGCGCACGATCAACGCTGAACTCGAAACCTGCCTTTCCGTCGGCGCACTCGTGACGACCGAGGGCACGATCCATCAAGGCGACGCACTAACGACGCTCTGAACCACGTGGCCTAACGTCGGGCCATGGAACTCAAGGACAGCGTCGCAGTCATCACCGGTGGCACGGGCGGGATCGGGCAGGCGATGGCTCGAGCCTTCCTCGCCGAAGGTGCTCGAACGGTCGTGATCTCGGACCTCGATGCCGAGCTCGTTGCGCAGGTCGCCGACGACATCGGCTGCATCGGCATCGCCTGCGATGTCACCGACGAAGCCCAGGTCGGCGCACTCGTCGAACAGGTACTCGACGCCCACGGCCCGATCGACCTGTTCT
This sequence comes from uncultured Acidimicrobiaceae bacterium, assembly GCA_964513315.1. Classification (GTDB taxonomy): domain Bacteria; phylum Actinomycetota; class Acidimicrobiia; order Acidimicrobiales; family UBA10347; genus UBA10347. Next base: position 19,570 of record CAZEMU010000026.1, read on the forward strand.
GCAGCAATGCGGGCGCCATTCGCGATGGCGTGCTCACCGATGCCGACAATGACGTCTGGCAGTGGCAGTGGGAACTCCACGTCATGTCGCATCTCTACGCCGCACGGGCCGTGCTGCCGTCGATGATCGCCCGGGGCCAGGGCTACTTGTTGAACACCGCGTCAGCAGCAGGCCTGCTCGCCGCAATCAACAGCGGTCCCTACACCGTGAGCAAGGCCGCGGCGGTCAAGCTGGCCGAGTTCCTGGCGATCACCCACGGCGACGACGGCATCGGTGTGTCCGTGCTCTGCCCGCAGGGTGTGAACACGGCCATGGCGCCTCGCAGCCTTGGTGACGGCCAGACCGACGGCATCATCGAAGCCGATGAGCTCGCAGCATCAGTGATCGACGCGCTCCGAGAAGAACGCTTTCACGTGCTGCCCCACCCCGAGGTCGACGACTACATGAAGCGCAAGGCCGACGATCCCGATCGATGGCTCAAAGGCATGCGACGCCTGCGGGCCCGCTCGCTTGACCTGCTCGGCGGGAAGGGCTGAACCGTGGAGAGCTCCCCCACAACCAAGTACGCGCCGTTCGACCTGCTCGGCGTCACCGTGGCGAACGGCATTGCGACCACGAACATCAGTGCGCCGCCGATGAACGTGATGACGCCAGACCTGTTCGGCCAGCTGGCCAAGTTCAGCGCCATCGTTGCTGCCGATGACGAGGTCCGTGTCGTGGTGCTCCGCAGCGCCGACCCCGACTTCTTCATCGCCCACTTCGATGTCCGCGCGATCGTCGAGTTTCCAACCGACGGTCCAGCGCAACGCACGACCGAACTTCGCGGCTTCCACCTGATGTGCGAGACCTTCCGCACCATGCCCAAGGCAACGATCGCCGAAATCGCCGGTCGAGCCGGCGGCGGCGGCAACGAGCTCGCCATGTCCTGCGACATGCGCTTCGGAGCCCTCGGCAAGACGGTCTTCAACCAGATGGAAGTTCCGCTCGGCATCTTGCCCGGCGGCACCGGCACGCAACGACTGCCACGCTTGATCGGCCGCTCACGAGCGATGGAAGTCATCCTCGGCGGCATCGACATCGACGCCGAGACGGCCGAGGCGTGGGGCATGATCAACCGAGCCCTGCCCGCCGACGAACTCACCCCCTACGTCGATGCACTTGCTGCTCGGATTGCCAGCTACCCGACGACCGCAGTCGCCCTGGCGAAGCAGTCGGTGGCGAACAGCGACACGCTCTCACTGCGCGATGGCATGGTCGAAGAGGCGTTCCTTTTCCAGCAGACGATCCGTGATCCCGAAGCCCAGCGGCGCATGGCCCGCTTCCTCGAAGTTGGTGGTCAGACCCGCGAGGGCGAGCTCGACCTGATGGGCACCATCGACAAGCTCGCCGATTAAGGGCCAAGCTGCGAGCATGAGCGAGACGCTACTCCCCCGTCCAAACCCCAGGAATTTCGCGGCACTGCCGTACATCGGTGACACTTGGGCATGGCAGGACCACTAGAGGGCATCCGCATCATCGACTTGACGCAGGTGGTCGCCGGCCCGGTGTGCACGATGCTGCTTGCCGAACAGGGTGCCGAGGTCATCAAGGTCGAGCTCCCCGAGCAGGGCGACATCTTGCGGCATAACCGCCACTTCGCCAAGAACGACGTGAATCCGCTGGCGCTCAACTGCAATCGGGGCAAGCAGAGCATCGTCGTCGACCTCACCACGGCCGAGGGCCTCGAGCTTCTGCACGAGCTCACCGCGACGGCCGACATCTTCATTCAGAACTTCCGAGCTGGTGTCGCTGAGCGTCTCGGGATCGACCACGAAGCGCTTCGCGCCGCCAACCCCGAGCTGATCACGGTGTGGCTCTCCGGGTTCGGCCAGACCGGACCGTGGGCCGACGTGGGCGTGTTCGACCCCGTGATCCAGGCGGCATCGGGCCATGTCGCGGTGCAGAACAACCCACAGATCCCGTTCCCCGACGTGCACCGCACGATCCTTATCGACAAGTCGACTGCACTGACCGCAGCTCAGGCGATCTGCGCGGCGCTCTTCGCCCGCGAACGCAGCGACGATCGAGCCGGGCAGCACATCGAGCTCAACATGCTCGACAACGCGCTGTTCTTCTTCTGGCCCGATGGCGGCATGGCCCACACACTGCTCGACGACGAAGGCGTCGGCCCGGGCGCAACGCTCTACCAGATCATGTCGGTGATCAACTGCAGCGACGCTGCCATTACCTACTACGTGGCGAACGACAGCAACTTCAAGGGCCTGTTCCGGACGATCGATAAACCGGAGTGGGCCGAGGACTCGAACTACTTCACCTCGGCCGGTCGCGCCAGCGACCCAGCGATTCCGGGAGAAATCGCGACCGCGATCGAGGCTGGCTTCTATGCGCTGACACGCGACGAGGCCATGCGGCGGCTGCGCGAGAACGACGTTCCGCACGGACCCGTCTTGGGCATCGAAGAACTGCACGAGTTCGAGCAGACGATCCACAACGAGTCCTTCCACGAATGGGAGCACCCCAAGGCTGGGCGGCTCCGCCAGCCACGAGCCGCGGCCAAGTTCAGCGGCACCACGCTCGACTACCGCTGGTGGGTGCCTGAACTGGGCGAGAACACCGACGAGGTCTTGATCGGCCTCGGGCGTTCGAGTGAAGAGATCGCCACGCTACGGCAACAAGGCACCGTCGCCTAGGTCGATCACCGGCATCGCCACCTCGGCCAGGAAGGTCACCTCGGGGACAGGGCGGCTGAGATGCCAACCCTGCCCGAGATCGATGCCAAGCACCCGCAAGGCTTCGAGTTGGGTGGCAGTCTCAACACCTTCGGCGACGACGCTGACGTCGAGGTGGTGCGCCACTTTGGCAACCGCCTCGACGATGTAGCGGTTGACGTCTTCGGTACCGAGTGACTGGGTGAAGAGCGCATCGATCTTGACGATGTCGATCGGCAGCTCGCGCAGGTACGCCAACGAACTCGTTCCGGTACCGAAGTCATCAAGGGCAACCCGGCAACCCAGTGCGTGCATCCGGTCGATGAACTCGGTGACCCGCTCGACGTTACCCATCGCCGCAGTCTCGGTGAGCTCGAAGCACAGCTGCTTTGGGTCGATCTGGCTCGAACAAACTCGACGTTCGACGAAGTCGGCAAAAGCAGAATCGGCGACCGACAGACCGGACACGTTGATGCAGATCGTCGGCTCCGCTTCGCAGCTCGGAGCGTCGAGCAGCCCGATGACATGATCAACAACCCAGAGGTCGAGGCGCTTGACGATGCCGAACCGCTCCGCAGCCGGCAAGAAGTCGCCCGGGTACAGCAGCGTCTCCCCGCGTCGCATCCTGATGAGCGCCTCCCACGCATACGGCGCAGCACTTGAGATGGGTCGAATCTGTTGGAAGTGCAGCTCGAACCCATCCCGCTCGAGCGCGTCGCTGATATCAGAAATGACGGCCATCTCGGATCGCTGCTTTGCCAGGAAGTTGCTGGCAGAGTCACTCATGCGAATGCAGTTACGACCATCCTGCTTGGCCGTATAACAGGCAGTATCGGCCTCGCTGAGCACATCGCTCACGCTCCGACTCGACGCACCAATCTCGACAAGCCCGATGCTGATGCCGATCTTGAAAACGCGTTCACGCCACACGAACGTGTACTTCGAGATCGAGTCGAGAATCTGCTGCGCGCGGTCGCGGCCCTCGCGCATCGCGACGCCGTCGAGCAGGATCACGAACTCGTCGCCGCCGATCCGAGCGAGCGTGTCCCCCGGCTTGATCGTCTGGGCGAGTAGCGAGGCGACCTGTTGCAGCAGTTGGTCGCCTGCCGCATGCCCACACGTGTCGTTGATGATCTTGAACTGGTCGAGGTCCAGGTACATGAGCGTCGAAGCGACCTTTGTCTCCTGAGCCTGGCTGACGACACGAGCGATGCGATCCTCGACCTCGGTGCGATTGATCAAGTTCGTCAGGTCGTCGTGCTTGCTGTTCCACAAGAGTTGACGCAGGTACCCCTGACGTTCCGTGACGTCTTGGAGCGTCAGCAGCGCTCGAAAGAAAGCTCCCGTGTCTTCGTCGAACACTGGCGTCAACGTCACCGACAACAAGGTCGAATCGTCATCGTCGGCTGGTTCGAGTCGGTAGAAGGTGTCGGTCGCTGCGTTGACGTCGCCCGTGGCCCGCGCCGATCGAAGCATCTCTTCAAGGTCGACCTTGCGGTCCCCGTCCCAGAGGGACAGATGCTCGGCGATCGGCTCGCCAAGCACATCGTCGAGGCGACGGCCAAGCAACCGTTCTGCCGATGAGTTCATGTAGTCGACGGTGTGATCACCGCCAATGCGGATGACCGCCTCGGACAGCTGGGCGAGGGTCTTCTGGGCCCGGTCACGCTCGTGGAGGAGGGCCCGCTCGGCCTGTTTGAGCGAGGTGACGTCGGTGAACATCACGGTGACACCACCGACCTGATCGTCGGACGTCAGGAATGGCGCAATGCGACATCGAAAGGCTTGGTGCTCGACATCGAGGTCGATGAGTTGCGGGTTGCCCGATTGCAGCGCTTCGCGCGCAATCTCTCGCAATCCGACGATCTCGTTGCGCCACGGCAGCGCATACAACAGATCGCCAAGCCGCACGACCTCGGCCTCGACAACGGCGTCGACCTTGCCGCTCGCGAACCTCACCCGAAGATCCGGATCCGTGACGAACATCGGCACGAGCTGCAGCGACTCTTGCATCGACCGCAATTCGATCGCCAATTGCTCTTGACGCGCTGTGCGGTCTTTGAGCTCATCATTCACCGTGGAGAGCTCTTCGTTGGTGGCCTGCAATTCTTCGTTGAGGGTCTGGAGTTCTTCGTTGGTCGAAACGTATTCCTCGTTCGAACTCTGCAGCTGCTCGTTGTAGACCTGCATCTGTTCGTTGGCAGCCTCGAGCTCTTCGATGACGATCTGCAGGTTCTCGCGAGTCGTCGAGAGCTCGCGCTCCAAGAACGCTCGTGGTGTCGCTGGGTCCGAGTCGGCAGCGCTGAACCGCTGCTGGACAACGTTGTCGACTGGCGAGGGTTCGATCGAAACAACGCACCAATGCATGCCTTCGTTCTCGACCGACGAAGCCGTGATCCGTTTCCAGGCGCCGTCGAGTTCGAACGTCAGGGTGACCGGCGTCGACGCGCCTGCGTCGTGCATCGCCCGAAACAGCAGGCCCCGCATCGCGCTCCGCAGCTCGGGCTGGACGCGGTCGATGAAGCGGTTGGTGACAAAGCCCTCGGGTTGACGGAGAAACGCTGCCATGCCCGGCGTCGTGTAGACGAGCTGCCCCTCGGCGTCGACGACCGCAGAGGTCGGCGCGAAGACAGCATTGAGCGCCTCGAGCGGTCCCTGCGAACTGTTTCCCGACGACGGAGGCCGCCGCGACGCACGGTCGAAGGCACGCGACGGACGAAGCTGCAGCAGGGGCTTCGTGCCCATCGCGCCCGGCCTGCGACGAAAAATGCGGTGGCCCCGGTCGACGGTTTCCAACAACGCCTGATCCCGAGGCAACTCGCTGCTACCCACAAAGAGCAGGCCGTCGGGAGACAGCGCATAGCGGAACAGGTCGATAGCACGAGCTTGGCCCGCCTCGGTCAAGTAGATGAGCAGATTGCGGCAGGAAACCAGATCGACTCGAAGAAAGGGCGGATCGCGCAACACGTCGTGCGTCGAGAAGATGACGTGCTCTCGGGTGACGTTCGACATCACCACCGTGTCTCCAGTACGCACGAAGTAGCGACCTTCGAACTCGGCCGGGACCGACCGTGCTTGGTCGACGGGGTACTCGCCGTCACGCGCCGCACCGATCACCTCAGCGGCGATGTCGGTGGCCAAAATCTTGAATGGAACTGCCCGATCCAGCTCGTTGCCGATATCGAGCAGAATCATCGCAATCGTGTACGCCTCTTGCCCGTTTGCACATCCGGGCACCCACACGCGAAAGACGTCTTCGTCGAACTCTTCGAGCCGCTTGAGCAGTACTTCGCGGAGCCGTGCGAACGATTCGGGATCGCGAAACAGCTCGGACACATGCACGAAAGCACGGCCGAGAAAGAGAGCCCGCTCATCGGCATTCGTTTCAAGCTCTGCGACGTAGTCCGCGACCGAGTTGAATCCACCGGTTTCGAGTCGGCGGGTGAGCCGTCGACGAAGGCTGCTCTCGCGGTAGTACGACAGCTGCACGCCAAGGTGCTCTTCGACAAGCGAAACAAGCGACCCGAGGTCCTTGCTCTCGGCCGGGGTGACGCTGTCCGGAACCTGATCCGACACGATGCGGTTGATGAACTCGGCGAGCTCAGCTGGCGCACCAACAAAGTCTGGGTGCAGGTCGCGAATGACGCCGGTCGGCATCGCGGGGAATGCGGCCGTGCCTGGCGTTTGCACCAAGATCATGCCGCCGGCTCGTCGGACTGCGTTCGAGCCGGCGATGCCGTCGGTACCGGTGCCGGAGAGCTGCACGGCAACGACTCTCGGCCCGAAGCATGTCGCCGCAGAACGGAGGAACCGGTTGATGCTCGGGCGCGGACCACCTTCGGTTTCGATCAGCCGAAACCGGCCGTCGACGATCTCGATGTCGGTGTTCGGAGGAGCGATGTGGATACACCCGGCGACGAGTTGGTCGTCGTCGACAATCTGGCGGACTTCAAGCTCGGTCGAGCGGGCCAGAATCTCGACCAACATGCTGTCGTGAGCAGGCGAGAGGTGCTGACAGATGATGTAGCTGGCATCAGCCGGCAGATCGCCGAGCAGCGCTTGGTACACGTGGAGGCCGCCAGCAGACGAACCGAACGCAACGACCCAACCAGGATGTTCAGGCACAGCTGTCACGCTTGAGCTCGGAAGACATAGAGCATTTCAAGCGCCTCGGATGCAGCCGCATCGGTCAGGTCGATGGTGGATTCTTCGAGGAAGTGTGAGAAGCCAGGCAGTTCGTCGGTCTCGTCGATTCGTCGGAACCCCATCGACCATTCAGGAAAGCGACGCTCAGCCAGCGGCCGCTCGATCAAGGTCCGCACCCGGAAGTGCCGACGGTCAGCACGAATCCGGTCGTACAGCGCCCGCACCGTGGCCTCGGTGCCTTCGAGTACCTGCAGGAACGCGGTCGAGCGATAGAGCAACATGCCGGTCACGCTGGCCTCGGCATTGGCGGACCGAGCCGTGCGAAGGATTGCTTCGAGCGCGGACTGATCGAGCCGTTCAACGGCACGCGACACGTACACAAGCTCGAACAAGCCAGGCTCAGCCGCGCCGGAAGCTCCGCAATTTGCTGCATTGTTGGTGACTCGCATGCGACCTCTCTCCGTGGCGACAGAAACGCTGAGAGCACGATTGTAATATGAGTATTCCGTCTCAACAAATAAGCAATTCAATTTTGGAAACGGAACTGACCACCACTCCTGCCACAACGGTCGACGAGTAGTTGGCCAAGCTGAGCGGCCAGGATGAACCCTGTAGACGCTTCACCAGAGGACGAACTCATGGGTCAGCTTGACGGACAGGTCGCCGTCATCACGGGCGCCGCGAGCGGCTTCAACGCCAAGAATGGCCAGGCCGCTTCACCCGCTGCGACGTTGCAGTCGAAGCGACGTCAGTCAACAAGCGTCTCGACCGCGAGCGCAATCGAGCAAGAGATGGCCTTTGCTTGCAACCGCATCCTTGGCGTCGCGGCGGCGAGCAATGCCAAGGAAAGTCATGGCGGCGAGAGCCGCTGCCGACAGCGTGACGCCGACGGTCTCGCTCTGCGGGCTTGGGTCGACGAACGCGAGCACCTCGGGTATTTCGCCAAGGCCGCGGCCCGGCAGTTCGAGAACCGCGTTGACGCCTTCGTCGGGGTTGAGGCCAACAAAGATTGACGCAGCGGGATCGAATCGACCGGCAGGGTCGGCTGCGGTGAGCTCGTAGTTGCCGACGCCAAGGTCAGACAGGGCAACCAGCCCGCCGGCATCAGAGAAACCGCACGCCTGAGTGCCGATGACGGGCATCGTGGCGCATACTTCGGCGCCGAAGATGGCAAATCCGCCGTCCGCCGCTGCGATCTGGATCACGATCTGGCCAGCTTCAGCAGTTGGTGCGTCCGGCGTAGAGATCGCTGGGTCGGCGTCGGGCGCCGGAACCTCGAGGGTCTGTGGTTCGACGTCGGGTTCACCGGCGACAAGCACGACGGAGACTCCGGTCGTGACACGACCTTCGGCGACGTCGACGAGTTGGGTGGTCGTTGGCAGCACGTCGTTCGGATCGCTCACAACAAGGCTGTGCGTCCCCACGGCGACGTCGTTCAGTGCGAAGGCACCAAGGCCCGTCGTAGCCGTACATACCTGCTCGGCGGTTGCGAAGACCGTGCACACCTGGGCGCCGAAAACGCCGACGCCAGCACCGTCGAGCACCTCGCCATTGATGCCGCCGACGGGAACAGCCGGAGCCACGAAGTTCACTGTTCCCGAGGCTGCGGTCAGCTGTTCGCCTTCGGTTCCAAGCACGTCAACCAACGTCGTGATGGTGAGTTCAAGGTCGACCGGAGCGGATCGGTCAAGCACTCCGAACTCGATGTCGACGAAGCGGTCATTGGACACGAAGCCGTCGACATCGAACCCGGCGAAGCGGACTTGACCGTCCATCTCGTTGCACACCGCTCCGTCGCTTGGCGTGCACGCAATGAACTGGAGCGCGGCGCCGTCATAGTCGAGGACTGCGGAGAGGGCGCCTACGTCAGCGCCTGCGACATCGAGCGCAACCGAGGCGACAAAGGAAGCTTCGTCGGTCAGTGCGTGCGAACTCACCGACAACGTTGGCGTGCCGGGCTGCGCGGCTGCGACCGCAGGCGCAACGATGGCGCCCAGCAATGCGGCGACGGCTGCAATCATCGAAACGATTGCCGTACGGCGAGGGTGTGCGTTAGTCATATCGATCTCGCTCTTGAGGTCTGAGTAATGCCGTCGAGAATGCGACGGACGAAGTCGAGTTGGTCGTCAGTGAAGTCACCGTGGTTTGAGTCGCTGGCGGAGCCGAGCGAGGCAGAAGCGACGGCTTCGGCGAAGTCGCCTGCGCCGACGTCGAAGTCGCGCAGGCCGTTGCCGGTCCACCAGCCGGTTTCGATGCCGCGCATCGACATCCACTCGTAGCGGACGCTGTCATCGAGATACTCGAGGTCGATGGCGTGGCCGACCTCGTGCATGAAGATGTCTGCAAGGCGCTCGTCGGTCCACGAAGGGTCGACATGGATGGTGATCGATCGCTGCGAAGCGTGGGTCAAGCCGCCATAGATCGGGTGGTCGTCGCCCCAGTTCAGGGTCCAACCTGGCAATGTTTGATCGAAGTTGAAGCCGATCTTTTCGACCACGAGTTCGCCACGCGTCGCAGAGCTTGCCACAACGGAGGCCGATGCCGAGGGAATGAAGTCGCCGACGATGATGAGCGAGCCAGCGAGCGTTGCGCCGACGAGGAGGCCGGCTTGGAGCACGCGTCGACGGCGGCTAAGACGCCGAGTGCGACCGACCGTGCGACGGTCGCCCATGATCGAGTAGAGATCGTTGACCAGGCGGTCTTGAGAATGCCGAAGCGTGGAGCTGAGGATTTCGAGATCGTTCGTACGAAGCGGAAGTTCAGATCCAACAGGCTGTTCGCGAAGCAGATACAGCAGCGAGACGTAACGCTCGAGCACCAGATCACTGGTCGAGCTTTGGAACTGCAGGCGTGTGTCGCCGACACCGATGCTGCCAGCGCCGAGATCGACGACGAGTTCAGATCGTCCGTAGGTTCCGGCAGACAGATCCAGCCCGTAGAGGCGCAGGACTGCGTCGACATCGTGGTCGTTGAGATCGGCCGCGCCGCGTTCGATCCGATCCAGATCGAGGGGATTGAAGAGATCCGACCGGGCGGCGAGGTCCGAGACGGTCCAGCCGCGTTCATTGCGTTGCTTGATCAGCAACGCGCCAAGGCGCCCAGGTGGCACGAGTGTCTGCGACTGCACGGGTTCCGATCGGCAGGACCACATTCTTGTTGATGGGCCTCGACGCCCTTAGGCCGCACGAACTATCGATCGCCGCTGAGCGGCCTGTGGCACGATCAGGCTCGTGATTGCTGAACGGCGCTGATCGCTTCCCACATCCGCTGCGGGGTTACCGGCAGCGCGAGGTCATCGACACCGAGGTGGCGGACGGCATCGATGACTGCGTTGTGCACTGCGGCGGTGGCACCGATCGGGCCGGACTCGCCGACCGCCTTGTATCCGTGGGCGTTGAATGAGCTCGGCACGACCTGGGCTTCGAGTTCGTATTGCGGAACCTGATCGATCGACAGGATCTGATAGTCGAGAAAGTTCGCTGCAGTCGGGTTGCCGAAGTCGTCGAACGTCGAGGCTTCGCCGATCACCTGAGCCACGCCGAGCGCGATCCCACCGTGTAGCTGGCCCTCGACAGCGGCTGGGTTCACTCGTACCCCGGCGTCGTCGACGCCGATGAACCGTTCAAGGGTCCAGGCACCAGTGCCGGTATCGACCTCGACGACGGCGATGTGGGTGCCCGATGGGAACACGTCGTTGCCGTTGTTCTCGTAGATGTGGTCACAGGCCAGCTGTTCGTGACGAGCGTCGAGCTCGACGGCGAGCTCGGCCCAGCCCAGTGCACGCGACGGCGTTCCCGCGACGTGGAACTTCCCGTCGGCGCGGTCCAGCACGACATCGGCCTCTGCCGCTTCGAGCATCGCGGCGGCAAGCGCCTTGGCCTGGTCGACGACGTCGGCCGCTGCTTCGTGAATGGCAAGACCCGCCGTTTGGACCGAGCGCGACCCGATGGCACCGACGCCGGTCGAGATCTCGTCGGTCACGCCCTCGATCACGGTGATTCGGTCGGGGTCGATGCCCAACTCACCCGAGGCGATCGTGCGCCACGTCGTCTCGTGATCTTGCCCTTGTGATGTCGTGCCGGTCACGACGGTGGCCGAACCGTCGGTGTTGATCCGCACGAGCGCGGACTCGCCTCCGCCGCCACAGGTGCGGTGGTTGTAGCAAGCGACGCCGATGCCCAGCTGGCGAGCAGCCGGGTCCGAGCGACGGGCCAGTTGTTCGCTTCGCAGCGAGTCGTAGTCAGCCAGTTCGAGCGCCCGTTCGAGCGCGGCTGGATAGTCCGCCTCGTCCATCACGAAGCCGGTGGGTGCGGTGTAGGGCATCTGCGACGCGGCGATGAGGTTCTTGCGCCGGACCTCGGCCGGGTCCGCGTCGATGGCGACCGCAAACTCCTCGATGGCCCGTTCGACCGCCGCAATGATGGGCGCTCGACCCGCTCCACGGAGGGCGCTGATCGGCGGCCGGTTCGTAACCACGGTGGTCTGGCGGTACGCCACGTGCGGGATCCGGTACGGGCCGTGCGCCATCGGCCAGCTCCAGTTGTTCGGTAACCCGCCGCCCGAACTCGGATAGGCGCCCGCGTCCTTGCGGTGCTCAACATCGATCGCGGTCAAGGTGCCGTCGCGATCCCCGGCCAATCGGATCGTGAACTCTTCGGCTCGCCCGTGCGGCGCCGCAGTCAGGTTCTCGGTGCGATTTTCGAGCCAGCGCACCGGTCGTTCAACGACACGAGCGAGGTGGGGAATCAGCTGCTCCTCGGGGCCTGGCGCGCCTTTGCCGCCGAAGCCGCCACCAACGAACGGTCCCGCGATCACGTGGATATCGCTCAGGGCGAGCTCGTACATCGGGGCGATCCGGCTGCGGAAGCTATGCGGAGTCTGGGTGCTGACCCAGGTATGGAGGTGACCGTCATCAGTCCACGCGGCGACTGCGCCTCGACATTCGATCGGCGCGGCGACCTGTCGTGGGCTGTCGACCTGCACCTCGACCACCACGTCAGCCGCAGTCAAGTGCTCAGCGACCGAAGGCGACTCCACGCCGTCATCGAGGTGGGTACGAAGCACGTTCGTCGGGTTCGAATGGTCGGATGCGCTGTGGGCGTTGCGGCGACATTCCTCGCCCGGGCCGAACAGCAGCACCTCGTCATTGGCTGCCTCGACGAGGTTGAGGACGACTGGCAGCTCGTCGTAGTCAACGATGACGAGCTCGGCGGCATCGATCGCCTGCGCCTCGGTCTCGGCCACGATGACGGCAACGGCCTCGCCGACGTGGCGGACCTTGTGCTCGGCCAGGAGCGGCTGGGCGAACCGAGGCGGGTGAATTGCGTTGTAGGCCACCGTCGGCCAGATCAGGTTGTCCGCCGAGGTAACGACGGCGAGCACGCCTGGAGCGCGTTCGGCCTCGGCGATATCGACCGTGAAGCGAGCGTGCGCGGCGGTCGAGCGCACGAAGACGGCGTGCGCCATCTCGTCGAGCAACGGGTGGTCGAGGTCGGCCAGGTACGTGGCCGCGCCGGTGATCATCAGGCTGCGTTCGCTGGTCACGCCCCGAGTCTTGCCGGTTTCGGTTGCGCTAGCTGCGAAATCCGGCGAGCCGCTCATCGGTGTCTGCGATCTCATAGGCCGTCGCGGCTTCGTACCCCAGACCGGCGCCAACCGACGCTTCGGCATCGGAGCGGTACAGGTCCTTGTAGGCCCGAAGTGACCCGGCGCTATTCGCGACGACCTGGCCAGCCATTTCGTCGACGACGGCATCGAGTTCGTCGGCCGCAGCGGAGCGACATGCCATGCCCATCTCGGCCGCTTCCGCACCGGTGAAGGTCCGGGCGGTGTAGCTGAGTTCTCGAGCCTTGGCCGCACCGATCGCAGCCGGCAGCCGCGCGCTCAGGCCCCACGTCGGACGCAAACCGAACTTGGCGTGGGTGTCGGCCATCTTGGCGCCGTCCGCGCACACCATCAGATCGCAGGCGAGCGCCAGCTCGAGTGCGCCGGTAAAGCAGAATCCATTGACCTTGGCGATCGTGACGAAGCCTCCGTCGGCGAGCTTGGCGGTTGCCGAGCGTGCGGGAAGGTCGAGGATGTCGCCAACGCTTCCGCCGGTGAGTTCGCGATCGCCGAGTGCTTTGAGGTCGACCCCGGCACTGAAGGCTCGCCCTGCGCCCGTCAGGACAACGACGGACACACCGGCTTGGGCCATCTCGTCGAGCGCGTCGTTGAGTTGGCCGAGCATCGTCGGCGTGATCGCGTTCAGCGCATCGGGCCGGTTGAGGGTGATCGTGCCGATGCCGTTGGCGATCGACGTGAGAACTTCTTGCTCGCTCATTGCGGCGAGCCTAGGACGCACCTTGGCGGCGGGGATCATCGGTGTGGAACACAAGCTCGACACCGGCAGCTTCGAGTGCGTCGAGGTTCGTCGCCAAGATCGGATGGCCCGCAAATCCAGGGCCGACCTGGACCTCGATCGTAACCGGCACTCCCCGACCGATCGCTTCGCACACCAACCCGCTGGGCATGTCATCGGCCAGGCCGAGCGCGATCTTGTTGATGGTGTTGAACCCTCCAGGGGCGACGAGAACCCGATCACCCAGCGGCTCAAACAGCGGCTCGCCGAACACCCGCATGCGGGTCTGAAGCTCGTGTCCGCTGAGCTCTGCAGCTGCGTCGGCGTCGAACCAGTGCAGCGATCGTTCGGTCGCCACGACGCAGACATCCCAGCCGGCGGCCTGCTCCCGAGCGATGCGGTCGAGCGTCGAGTCCGCGCCGGTCACCGCACACACGACCAGGTACAGCACGTTGCCCGATGCGGATCCGAAGCTCGTCACGGCTCCAGTATCGCTGGCGACGGCGCCTAGTCTCGCCCCATGCCACTCGATCCACAGATCCAGGGACTTGTCGACGCCTCCAACGCCGCGGCGGCCGACGCCCCGCCCATTTCCGAGCAGACCGTCGAGATGCGTCGAGAGGGCTATGCGGCGCTCGCTGCGCTCGTCGGTCCTGGCCCAGAGATCGACACGGTCGCTGATGTTTCGATCGCCGGCGTCCCCTGCCGCCGCTACGAGAACGCCGGAGCATCTGGCTGCTTCGTCTACGTGCACGGAGGCGGCTACACGATCGGCGACCTCGACACCCACGATGCGGTGTGTCGCCAGCTTGCGAGCGAGTCAGGCACGACCGTCATCTCGATCGACTACCGGCTTGCGCCCGAGCACCCCTTTCCCGCAGGCATCGACGACTCGTGGGCGGTGCTGCAGGCGATTGACGCGGATCGGGCAACGTATGGGGCCGAGGCTGGCCTCGTCGTTGGCGGCGACTCCGCCGGCGGCAACTTCTCGGCCGTGCTGGCGCTCATGGCACGAGACGCCGACCTCGCGCTCGACGCACAGCTGCTCATCTACCCCGCCGTCGACGTGAACGACGACTCGCCCTCGATGACCGAGAACGGCGAGGGCTACTTCCTGACTCGCGAGACGATGGAGTGGTTCTCGGCCCAGTACCAGGCTGATCCTGCGGACTGGCGAGCCTCCCCGATCTTCGCCGAATCGCACGAGGGCGTTGCACCGGCCGTGATCATCACGGCCGAGTTCGACCCGTTGCGGGATCAAGGTGCGCGCTACGGAGAGACCTTGCGAGCCGCTGGCGTTGACGTGACGCTCACGAACTACGAGGGCATGGTGCACGTCTTCTTCCAGCTCGGCTCGCTCTGTGATGCCGGAGCCCGAGCCGTCACCCAGATCGCTACTGCCGCCCGCACCGCAATCGACGCCTGAAAGGTCGCTATGTCGTCCACCGAAGAACTCGCCGCAAAGAAGAAGCCTCCGTTCCACCTGCGGGGTAACTACGCGCCGGTCCAAGAAGAGCGCACCGACACCGGGCTCGAGATCACCGGTTCGCTGCCACCAGAGCTCGAAGGGCTGTACCTCCGCAATGGCGCCAACCCCAAGAGTGGCTGGTCGCCGCACTGGTTCGCGGGCGACGGCATGATCCACGGTGTTCGTCTGGCTGACGGCCAGGCCTCGTGGTACCGCAACCGTTGGGTGCAGACCCGCTCGCTCAACGAGCCCAAGGCTCGCATGATCGGCGACGACGGCGTCGTCGATTACACGATCGGCGTGAACAACACCCACGTCGTCGATCACGCCGGGAAGATCCTGGCGCTGGTCGAGTCGAGCTTCCCGTGTGAGCTCGATAGCGAGCTGAACACCATCGGTCCATACGACTACGACGGACGCCTCAACTCGGCCATGACGGCGCACCCGAAGATCTGCCCCGTGACCGGCGAGATGCACTTCTTTGGCTACGGCTTCTTCGAGCCGTACCTGACCTATCACCGGGTGAGCGCGGACGGCGAGCTCGTGCAGACCGAAGCGATCGACGTGCCCGGCCCGACGATGGTGCACGACTTCTCGATCACCGAGACGCAGGTGATCTTCATGGACCTGCCGGTCGTGTTCGATCTTGACCTGGCGATGAAGGGCGGCATGCCGTACGCCTGGGACGACGACTACGGCGCTCGCGTCGGCGTGATGCCCCGTGGGGTCGCCGGCGCGCAACCAACCTGGTTCGACGTCGACCCGTGCTACGTCTTCCACCCGCTCAACTCATTCGACGACGGCGACAAGGTCGTCATCGACACCGCTCGCTACCCCGAGTTGTGGCGGAGCCAGTCCGCCGACTTCAAGAACGACGCCGCGCTCCACCGGTGGACGCTCGACCTGTCGACGGGTGGAGTGAGCGAAGCCGCGCTCGACGACCGTGACATCGAGTTCCCACGTCTGCCGGACAGCCTCGTCGGCTTGCCAAATCGGTTCGGCTACGCCGTGGCGTCATTCGGCGAGTCGAACTCGTTGGTCAAATACGACCTCGAAGGCGGCATGAGTAGTAGCCACGATTTCGGCAAACGACAGATTCCGGGCGAGGCCGTCTTCATCCCGCGCTCTGACGGCGCGGCGGAAGATGCCACGGCCGAAGACGACGGCTGGCTCGTTGGCTACGTCTACGACAAGGCAACCGACCGCAGCGATCTCGTCGTGCTCGACGCCGCTGACATGAGCTTCACCGCCGCGGTGCACCTGCCGGTCCGAGTGCCGTTTGGGTTCCATGGAACTTGGATCGACCAGCAGCGTCTCGACGCCATCGACGCTGATTAGTCGCGGGGTACCCGAGCTGCGGCTGCCTGGTCGCCGGGGCCGCCTCGGTTGGCCAGGCGTTCGGCGATCGCAGCCCGGTGCGCGTCGTCAACATTGCCGCCGTACTTGGCCTTGGCCCGCACTTCGGTCACGGTCATCCGGATGCCACGGATCACCCGGAACTGACCCGCATGCTCTGCAGGATCGACGAGACCGCCGTCGGGTTCAACATCGGCGAGCTGTGTGCGCAACGTCGCGGCGATCGCTTCGGGGTCGTCGGTGACGGTGACGTCACCGATGAGCTGCACGGCCGAGTAGTACGTCGTCGGGATGCCACGGCTCGGATCTTCATCACCGATCGCCTTCCATGCTCCGGGGATGTACGCCCAGTCAGGAGCGACGGTCAGCACGGCCCGCGGGCTGGCTTCGAGCGCAGCAAACACCGGGTTCGCCTTGGCGAGGTGGAAGTCCACCTGCGCGCAGGTGTCGTCGACCACGAACTGGGTCGGCACGACGATCGGCACCGCAGGTCCGTTGACCGCAAACTGGCCGAACCCGATCGAGCGCACATAAGCGGCCACGTGCTCGTCGTCGGTCCAGGCGTCGTGAGGGCGGATCAGCATGGAGCCGAAGGTAGCCCGCGCTGGCAGTACCGCTGGGCGGTTTCGGCTGTCGCCCTCACGTAGCCGCCGCCGAACTTGATCGCATGCACGGCGAGCGGGGCGAGTTGGTGCAGCCCGACGCGGTCGCGCCAACCGTCGGCAAGCGGAGTCGCCTCGTCATAGGCATCGAAGACGTCGTCGGCCCAACCACCAAAGAGCTGCATCATGGCAAGGTCGAACTCGCGATGCCCACCGTGCGCCGCCGGATCGATCAGCCAGCTCGCGCACGGCTCGTTCGGAAGGCCACGACTTCCGGTCGTACGACGATCCTCCCGCCCGAAACATGGAGCGCCAGTCGCATGCAGCGCCGCCAGCGATCGTCCGAAGTCCGCGTCGCTGTGGGGGCGACGATGTGCCTCGTCGATCCACTCGAGCACGAGTAGCGGAGGCTCGCTTCCGACCTGGACGACTGCAGGGACCGGCAGGGCCTTGGCCTCGCGAAGCCAGCGCAAGCCCCGGGCCTCGGTGTCGAAGAAGTCGCTCGGCGCACCCGCTCGGGTCTTGGCGAACACCACCCGGCCGTCACTCAAGTCCAGCCGGAACGCTTCGGCGACATCGCCGCCGCTCACTTGCGAGGCAGCAGCGACCTCGACCCCAAGCGCATCGGCAAGTGCGTTGATCGCCAACAAAGCATGATCTGAACTCACGCGTCGCGGATCCAGCGGCTCGGCGAGTCGAGGATCACCTGTTTCGTCGAGGTCGTTGGACGCGGCGAGTTGGCGTTCGTCATGGCATGCAGTCTTGTGCATATGAACAGCGAACACGGCCAGAACTAACGTCGCCTCCATGGATCTGCGACTTGACGGCAAGAAGGCACTCATCACCGGCGGCAGCCGCGGCATCGGCAAGGCGATCGCCAAGGCCATGGTCGATTCCGGCGCCGAGGTCATGATTACGAGCCGCAAGGCCGAGTCGTGCGAAGAGACCGCGAAAGAGATCGGCTGCATCTGGGAAGCCGGCCACGTCGGCCGCCCCGAAGACGCCGAACGCATCGTCGCCGCAACGATGGACCGCCTCGGCGGTGTGGACATCCTGGTGAACAACGCGGGCACGGGTCCGTACAACGGCCCGACGATCGACTGCGACATTCCTCGGTGGAACAAGACGTTCGAGGTCAACCTGACCGCACCGCTGATCTTCAGCCAGCTGTGCTGGAACTCCTACATGAAGGAGAACGACGGCGTCATCATCAACATCGCCTCGGTCGGCGGCTTCTCGACCAACGAGTTCATCGGCGTCTACGACATTTCCAAGGCGGCGCTGATCCACCTAACCAAGCAGCTCGGCGCCGAGCTCGGACCGCAGGTTCGCGTCAATGCGCTGTGCCCTGGTCTGGTCAAGACCGACTTCGCCAAGTTCCTGTGGGAAGGCGAGAAGGGCGACGAGGTCGCACAGAACTATCCGCTCAAGCGCCTCGGCGAGCCTGAAGACGTCGCCGCCGCGGCCGTGTGGCTCGCTGCCGAAAGCGGACGTTGGATCACCGGCCAAGCAATCGTGCTCGATGGCGG
The DNA here is from genome assembly GCA_964513315.1 of uncultured Acidimicrobiaceae bacterium. Classification (GTDB taxonomy): domain Bacteria; phylum Actinomycetota; class Acidimicrobiia; order Acidimicrobiales; family UBA10347; genus UBA10347. The sequence goes on from CAZEMU010000026.1 coordinate 37,719, forward strand.
CGGCATGGTGAAGTTCCCGAGCGCCTGATCTACGCGGCTGGTCAACCGTCGCCATACGCTGCGAGGCGTGGACTGGTTCGACGAGCTGCCGCTCGATCCGGCGAC
>CAZEMU010000027.1:0-26056 GCA_964513315.1 uncultured Acidimicrobiaceae bacterium
CGATGACCTGCACGGCAGCCAGGAACTGGGCGTCTTGGTTGAGGAACAGCACGGCCATGGCGAACAAGGCCATGACAAGGCTGAGGGCAGCGTGCACCGGGTTCTTGGAGATAACCAGACCCAGGGCACCGAGGATCGCGAAGAAGCCCGCAATCAGGAAGACAACCAACTCCATCAGTGGCCTCCCCCATGCGAGTCGTCGGCGGGAGCGATGTGGGAAGCGTCGGCGGTGTCTTCGATGTCGGCGGTTTGACCGCGCTCAGGGGCGCGCACGCCGTAGCCGAGTTCGCCCGACCAGGCGACCTTGCCGACGTATTCGGCGGCGCCGCTCGGCGAGGTTGCCCGCATCCATGCGGACGTGTGCTCGTCTTCGCCCGGACGCCAGTCTTCCCAAGGAAGATGCTGCGGAAGACCGTCGTCGTCGACGACGAGTTCAGCCTTGGTGTAGATCGCGTCTTGGCGGTTCTCGAACGAGAACTCGAACATCTTCGATTCGGTGATCGCCTGGGTCGGGCAGGCCTCGACACACAGGTCGCAGTGGATGCACCGCAGGTAGTTGATCTCGTAGACGAAGCCGTAGCGCTCACCCGGCGAGACGGGATCGTCGATCGGGTTGTCGGCGCCGCGCACGTAGATGCAGTTGGCAGGGCAAACACCGGCGCAAAGCTCGCAGCCGATGCACTTCTCCATGCCGTCTTCGTAACGGTTGAGGACGTGGCGGCCGTGCATACGCACCGGCTTGTCACGCTTTTCGTCGTCGTTGCGGCCGCCCTTGTACTCACCGGTCACCCGGTCGTCAAAGAGCTTGCCGAACGTCATCTTGAAGCCATCAAGGCCCGAGAAGATTCCCATCAGTCGACTCCCTCGCCAGCCAGACGTTTGCGCTGACCAGCATTGACTGCGGCGTTGAGTAGCAGACCCATCAGCAAGAGACCGCCGAAAGCGATCACGCCGACCAGGCCACGGTTCCAGCCTTCGCTACGAGCAAGGTCGAGCGAGGCGAGTGCGATCAGCCAACCGAGCGACAACGGGATCAGCAGCTTCCAGCCGAGATCCATGAGTTGGTCGTAACGGAAGCGAGGCAGCGTGGCTCGGAACCAGATGAACGTGAAGCAGAAGGCGACGACCTTGAGAACGAACCAGAAGATGCCCCACAGCCAGCCGAGGCTGGTCAGGAATGGGATCGGTCCGTCGGGGCCGCCGAAGAACAGGGTGACCATGACGCCAGACATCGTGACGACGTTCATGTATTCGCCCAAGAAGAACAGCGAGAAGCGGATCGACGAGTACTCGGTGTGGAAACCGCCGACGATTTCTTGTTCCGCTTCGACGAGGTCGAATGGGGGCCGGTTCAGTTCGGCCGTCGAGGCGATCATGAACACGATGAACGGGATGAAGCCGGTGACCCAGAGGTTCCAGTTCCAGCCGTCGGCCTGGGAGGCAACGATCTCGTGGGTGCTGAGCGTGCCGCTCTTGATGAGCACGGCGACGAGCGACAGGCCGAGGGCGGCTTCGTAGCTCACCATCTGGGCCGAGGCACGGACCGAGCCGAACAGCGGGTACTTCGAGCCCGAGGACCAGCCGGCGAGCATGATGCCGTAGACGGCCATCGACGACATGGCGAGCACGAACAAGATGCCGATCGGTGGATCGGCGACCTGCAGGTGCGTGGTGTTGCCGAACCAGGTGACTGTTCCGTCGCCGTTGTGGAAGTCGCCGCCAACGGGGACAACCGTGAACATGAGGAACGCCGGGATCAGCGTGAGATACGGGGCGAGGCCGAACACTCGCTTGTCGCCTGCAGCAGGAAGCAGGTCTTCTTTGAAGAAGAGCTTGATGCCGTCGGCGAGCGTCTGGAGCAAGCCGAAGGGGCCGGCGATGTTCGGGCCAACGCGGTTGGTCATGTCTGCGTGGAGCTTGCGCTCGAACCAGATCATCAGCATGACCGAGACCAGCAGCAGGGTGAACGCGACGACGACCTTGAGGACGACGATCAAGACCTCTTCGAGGCCGACGCCCGCCGTGAACAGCGGGTCGACGGCGATCAGGGGCCGGTAGGGGGACGCAAGGTTCATGTCAGACCGTCTCGATCCGTACGTCGGTCACAGGGTCACCCATCTCGATCAGGCTGCGCACATCGAGCCCGGGATGATTGTGGGCCACCGCAGCGGTGCCGCGTGCGATGCGGTCATCGACCGACACATTGCATTCGACCGAAGCTCGCTTGGAGCTCAGTCGGACGCGAGCGCCGCCACCGATGCCGAGGCGGCTGGCTTCGTGGCTGTTGATCCGCACGACGCCGTCGGGGGCGAGCTGGTCGATCGACTGGCAGTGCGCCGTCTGGGTGCCCATGTCGTACATGGTGCGGTCGACGACCAGGCGGTACGAGTAGCTGTCGTAGCTCGCTGGCTCGTCGGGTGCGCCGAGGTCGCTCCAGGCGAAGCGGGTCGGGCGTGATGGGTCTTCGGTGAGCGGCATGACGAGTCCGTCGGGGGCAGCATCGATGGCTGCAGCGTCGGCTTCGGCGTGCAACGGCGAGACCGCAGCGATCTCGTCGGCGATCTCTTCGACCGACACGAAACCCATGTCCTTGCCGAGGCGCATGGCGAGCTCGGCGGCGATCATCCAGTCGGGACGGGCAGTGCCGGGAGGCGTGACCTTTTGGCGGATCGGCGAGATCCGGCCTTCGAGGTTGGTGTGGCTTCCGTCGACTTCGCCGAACGCAGCGGCGGGCAGCACGACATCGGCGGCCGCAGCAGCCGATGCGTTGATGAACGGGTCGATGGCGATGACGACGTCAGCCCGGTCGAGTGCCTGACGAGCAAGCTCCGGATCGGGGAAGTCGGTCAGCGGGTCAGCACCGAGCAGGAACAGCACGGCGATGCGGCCGGTGGCGGCGGCGCCGAGGATGCCGGTCGTGTCGAGGCCAGCTTGGCCAGGAACCTGACCCCAGTGTTCGCGGTACCAAGCGCCAGCAGCGCCGAGCGAGGTCCGGCCGGGAAGCAGCTCGGGCGACAGGCCCATGTCGACGGCGCCGTTGATGTTGCCGCGGCGCAGGCCGGGCAAGAACGCCGTGTTGTCGAGTGCGGCGAAGGCGTTGATTGCTTCGACGGTCAGTGCGGCGTGGTCGGCCATCGAGGTCCGACCGGCGATGACGGTGATGCGCTCGCTTCCGCTGACGGCAGCAGCCAGGGCTTCGAGTTCCTTGACCGTGACGGCACCGATGGCCTTGTCGAGGTTCGCACCTTCGGCGCCGGTGATCGCAGCTGCGACGGCACCGATGTCGCCGGGACGGACCCGGATCGACTGGCTGGCGTAGCGGGTGAGGCCCGTCTCGTTCGGGGTCAGCTCGATGAGCTTGACGCCGTCTTCGACACAGGCGTGACGCAGACGCAGGTAGAGGGTGCCGAGTTCTTCTTTGGGGTCGCCGCTGAGCAGCACGACCGTGCTGCCAGGAGCGCAGGCGTCGCCGATCGTGGTGCGAGGCAGCGAAGCAACGACATCGCCGGGCAGGCCGTCGGCCAGCTGAGCGTCGACATTGTCGGTACCGATGACGCCCTTGGCCAGACGGGCCCAGGCGTACTGCGCTTCGTTCGTTAGGCGAGCGCCACCAATGACAGCGACCGAGGACGGACCGGCATTGTTGTTGGCGTCTTCGAGCGCTTCGACGACACGAGCGAGTGCAGCCGACCACGTGGTCGCCACGAGCTCGGCGCCGTCAGCCGATGCGTTGCCCAGGCCATCACCGCGCACGAGCGGCGTCGTGAGACGCTCGTCGTGCATGGTTGCCTCGAAGCTGAAGCGGTCACGGTCGGCGAGCCAGCTCCAGTTGACGGCATCGCTGTCGACGCCCAGGTAGCGCAGGACTTCGTTGCGCGACGACTGGATCGTGACCCGGTCACCCATGGGGTTCGGGTACGTGGTTTCGATCTCGTTGAGGTCCCAGGGGCGGGCCTTGAAGCGATACGGCTTGGCCGTGAGTGCGCCCACCGGGCAGATCTGGACGGTGTTGCCCGAGAAGTACGAGCTGAACGGATCGTCGGGGAACGTGTTGACCTGGGTCTGGTTGCCACGATCCATGAAGTGGATCAGCGGGTCACCGGCGACTTCTTTGGCGAAGCGGGTGCAGCGATCGCACAAGATGCAGCGTTCACGGTCGAGGTAGACGGTGTCGCTGATCGGGATCGGCTTTTCGTAGTGGCGCTTCTCTTCGACGAACCGGCTCTCGCCGGGGCCATACGACATCGTCTGGTCTTGGAGGGGGCATTCGCCGCCCTTGTCGCAGACGGGGCAGTCGAGCGGGTGGTTGATGAGCAGCAGCTCAAGAACACCGTCTTGGGCCTTCTTGGTGACCTCGGACTCGGTGTCGACGACCATGCCTTCGCTGACCGTGAGCATGCACGATGGCTGCAGGCCCATGCCGCGGCCGGTATCGACCTCGACGAGACACATGCGGCACATGCCGACGGGCTTCATGCGCGGGTGGTAGCAGAAGCGCGGAATGTAGGCGCCGACGTCTTCGCAGGCGTCGATCAGGTTGCGGCCAGGTTCGGCGCGGTACTCAACACCGTTGACGGTGAACGCAACGCCCGGTTCCGGTTCAGGTTCTGCTACCTCGACGCCTTCGGCGTCGGATTCGGTTGCATCAATGCTCATGCCGCCCCCACAGGAATCACTCGGCGGTCGGACAAGGTGATGTAGTCCTCGAACTCGTTGCGGAAGCGCTCGAGCGCCGAAGCGATCGGCGACACGGCCGACGGGCCGAGCGGGCAGATCGTGGTCTGGCGTGGTGGCCAGGCGATCCCGGGAGAGATGTTCTCGGAGACTTCCATGAGTAGCGACAGGTCACTCGGGCGGCCTTGGCCGGCGATGATGCGGCTCAGGATGCGCTCGAGCCAGGTGGTGCCTTCGCGGCATGGCGTGCACTTGCCGCAGCTCTCACGAGCGAAGAAGCGCACGAGGTTGTGGCAGGCCTTGACCATGTCGGTGTCTTCGTCCATCACGACGATGGCGCCCGAGCCGAGCATGGAGCCGGCTTGGTCGACGGCGACCTTTTCGAGCGGCAGGTCCAGGTGTTCTTCGAAGAACCACGGAGCCGAAGCGCCACCTGGCACGAAGCCCTTGAGCGCTTTGCCGTCGCGCATGCCACCGGCGTACTCGTCGCCCATGATGATGTCGCGGAACGTCGTGGTGCCGAATTCGACTTCGTAGACGCCGGGCTTGTTGACGTGGCCGGACACGGCGAAGACGCGGGTGCCCTTGGAGTTCTCGGCGCCCATGGCGGCGAAGGCGTCGCCGCCGCGTTCGACGATCCACGGGATGTTGGCCATCGTCTCGACGTTGTTCACGATCGTCGGCTGGCCATAGAGACCAACCGCGGCCGGGAAGAACGGCGGCTTTAGGCGAGGCATACCGCGGTTGCCTTCGAGCGATTCGATCAGTGCGGTCTCTTCGCCCACGATGTAGGCGCCTGCACCCCAGTGCAGGACGACGTCGACGCTGAAGTCGCTGCCAAGAATGTTCTTGCCGACATAGCCGGCGGCGTAGGCCTCGTTCAGGGCCTTGGCGATGCGTTCCTGGGCGTGGGCCATTTCGCCACGCACGTACAAGAAGCATTGGGTGAGGCCGACGGCGTAACAGGTGATGAGGCAACCCTCGATGACCTGGTGCGGGTCGCGCTCAAGCAGCTGGCGGTCCTTGTAGGTGCCGGGCTCGGACTCGTCGCCGTTGACGACCAGGTAGCGAGGCCACACGTTGGGCGGGCAGAAGCCCCACTTGACGCCGGCGGGGAAGCCGGCGCCGCCGCGGCCAAGCAGGCTCGCGGTGCGAACTTCGTCGTGGACCTCGGACGGGCTCATCGACAGGGCACGACGGAGGCCTTCGTAGCCACCGGTCGCCACGTACTCATCGAGTTCGTGGGCCTTGAGATTGTCAAAGCGCCGGGTAACGATCTTTTCGACTGCCATCAGGCGTCTCCCTCGGGCTCGGGCCACCATGCCGGGGCATCGTCGGGTTCAACCCACGCGTTGCCTGCGGCCTTGTCTTCAGGGATCTGCTGGCGGGTCAACGCGAGCGTGCCGTGCTTGGGCACCGACACGGTGCCGTCGCGCAAGCCCTTGACGAGAACATCGAAGCCTTCGTTGGAGACGTTGTTCATGTAGCGGTAGTTGACCTGCAGACACGGGGCCTCGGTGCAGGCGGCGATGCACTCGACGCCTTCGATCGAGATCTTGCCGTCGTCGGTCACGGTGCCTTGACGCACGCCAAGCGTTTCTTCGGCGTGGTGAATCAGATCATCGGCACCCAGCAGGTGACAGGCGATGCCGTGGCAGATGTTGATGCGGTAGTCACCGACGGGCGCCCGCTTGAACATTTCGTAGAACGAGCACGTGCCCAGCACTTCGGCAGGCGTGACTTCGACGAGCTCAGCGATGTGTTCCATCGCATCGTCGGTCACGTAGCCGTCTTGTTCCTGGGCTAGGTGCAGCAGCGGAATCGTCGCTGACTTCTTCTTCGGGTAGCGAGAAAGAATGTCGTGCGCGATCCGGAGATTCGCTTCGGAGAGTCTGCTCATCGATCCACCTCGCCAAGCACGGGGTCGACGGAGCTGATGATGGCGACCGCGTCGGCCACGAGAGAGTCCTGCATCATGTGGGGCATCGTCTGGAGGTTCACGAACGAGGGGGCCCGGATGTGCATGCGATACGGGTGGGCCCCGCCATCGCTGACCATGTAGCAACCGAGCTCGCCACGAGGCGATTCGACGGCCACATAGACCTCGCCCTCAGGGACTTTGAAGCCCTCGGTGAAGATCTTGAAGTGGTGGATCAGGGCTTCCATCGACTCGTCGATGCGAGCACGCGGCGGAGGCGTGACCTTCTTGTCCTGGATCCGGTAATCGCCGGGCGGCATCATTTCGACGCACTGGCGCACGATCTTCATCGACTCGCGCATCTCGTTGAGACGCACGGCGTAGCGATCGAAGCAGTCGCCGTAGGTTCCGATGATCACATCGAAATCGACTTCGTCGTACTTGAGGTACGGCATGTCACGGCGCAGGTCCCAGGCGTAGCCGCTGCCACGCAGGATCGGGCCGGTGACGCCGAGCGCCAGGCATTCTTCGGCATTGATCGTGCCAACACCCTGGAGGCGCTCACGGAAGATCGGCTGGCCGGTCAGCAGCGTGTCGAACTCGTCGATCAGCGGCGGCAGGTGATCCATCAGCGCCATGACGTCTTCGCGCCAGCCGTCAGGCAGGTCGACAGCCACACCGCCGGGGCGGATGTAGTTGTTGTTCATGCGCAGGCCGGTGACCTTTTCGAGGAGACGTAGCGTCTCTTCGCGCAGACGGTTGCCGTAGAGCATCATCGACACGGCGCCGACGTCCATGCCGTTGGTTGCCTGGAACAGCAGGTGCGAGCTGATGCGGTTGAGCTCGCACATCATGGTGCGGATCCACTGGGCCCGAGGCGGAACTTCGATGTCGAGCAGCGTCTCGGTTGCAAGCGAGAAGACCAGCTCGTTGAACAGCGGCGAGGCGTAGTCCATGCGGGTGACGTTGGTCGTGCCTTGGAGGTACGACAGCGTCTCGCCGGTCTTTTCCATGCCGGTGTGCAGATAGCCGATCACAGGCTTGGAACGCAGAACCTGTTCGCCCTGCATTTCGAGCACGAGGCGGAGCACGCCGTGCGTCGACGGGTGCACCGGGCCCATGTTGATGATCATCGGCTCGTCGGACATCGGGTCCGGGTCGACGGCTTCGACCATTTCGGCATCGGCTTCGTCGATGCGAATCACCGCGCTCGTTTCGTCGCGGCGGTGCACGCGTTCGGCACCGGGAGCGACCAGCGCCGCACCGAGCTCAGCCGCGCTTGGACGCGACGGTTCGGTCTTGGCGGCTTCGGGCTTGCCGGTCGCAGCAGCCGTGCCGGTTGTTGAGTTGTCGTCGAGAAGTGTCATGGAGAGCCTCGGATCTTCGTTCTCGATCAGCGGGGAGCCGGAGCGCCCTTGAACTGCACCGGCACAGCACCAACACCGAAGTCCTTGCGCAGCGGATGGCCGTCCCAGTCGTGGGGCATCAGAATGCGGGTCGGATCGGGGTGGTTATCGAACACGATGCCGAACATGTCGAACGCTTCGCGTTCCATGTTCTCGGTGCCCGGGAAGAGGTCGAACAGGGTCGGCACCGTCGGGTCGGACTCGGGCACCTGCAGGCGGACCCGAATGCGGCGGGGCGGCTGATGGCTGATCAGGTTGAGGACAACCTCGAACCGCTCAGGAGCGACGCCAGCAGGCAGCGTTCGCGTGCCGTTGGTGAGGTAGTCGGCGGCGCAGAGATCAACGATCGAAACGAAGCCGTCCGCCTTGAGGGCTTCGACCGTTGCGACATAGGTGTCGAGCGACGGGTGCAGCACGGCTTGGCCGCGGTGCTCGCTCAGTGGCACTCCGTAGAGCTCGGGGATCTCGGGCGGTGCAGGGCTCTCTTCGATCGGACCCTCGGAAACCTCTTCGGCGTCTGCCGACTCGCTCATCGGCCCGGCGGTCATCGGCCCAACACCACCTGGGTGTCGGTCTGGCCGTCGCGCTGTTCGACGATGATTCCAGCGCCGGCGCCGGTCTCTTCGCGGCGCTTAAGCAGCTCACCGGTTTCGATCTTTTTGTGGAGCGTCACGATGGCGTGCAGCAGGGTCTCCGGACCCGGAGGGCAGCCCGGTGCGTACACGTCGACGGGAACAACCTGGTCGACACCCTGGACGAGTGCGTAGTTGTTGAACATGCCGCCGCTCGATGCGCAGACACCCATCGAGATGACCCACTTGGGTTCCATCATCTGGTCATAGATCTGGCGCAGCGCCGGAGCCATCTTCTGGCTCAAGCGACCAGCGACGATCATCACGTCAGCCTGGCGAGGCGACGCACGGAACGCTTCCATGCCGAAACGGGCAAGGTCGTAGTGCGATCCGCCGGCGGCCATCATCTCGATGGCGCAGCAGGCAAGCCCGAAGGTTGCCGGCCACAAGCTGCGGGCACGGCTCCAGTTGACAAGGTCTTCGATACGGGCGGTGAGGAAGTTGTGTTCCAACCCGCCCATGCCCTGTTCGGCGATCTCACCGGTATCACCCAGGAGGGGAAGCTTTGGCATGGTTCTCTCTCTACTCCGTCGGGGGCAACGCGTTGCCGGTTCTGTGGCTGCAAGGCGCAGCGGCCCACGTACGTGCAGCCAGCCACGTACACCCGGCTGCGCAGTGCCGGGTCGTAGAACGCGCTGGCATCAGGCTGCGGTACGTTCGCCGACCTCGCGTCCGTCATCGCCGACTCGGCGGATGGTGGACGATGTGGTGCGGGCAGGGTTCGTCATCGGGGTCGCAGCGATCTTCTTGATCGGGCCCCACTCGAGTGCTCCGGCACCGATGAGATACACGAACGACTCGAAGACAGCGAACGAGAAGATGCCCATCGCGATCAGACCAAAGGCGCCCAACTGCTGGAACACCATGGCCCAGGGGTACAAGAAGATGATCTCGATATCGAAGACGATGAAGATCATCGCCACGAGGAAAAACTTGACCGGGAATCGGGCTGGGTTCTGGGTTTCGGAACCGCTGACGCCGCACTCGTAGGGAGCGGACTTGGCCGGCGTTGGCCGGTTGGGTGCCAGCAACCGCGAAGCGATCAGGCTGACTCCGGCAAAGATGACGCCGAGAGCAAGCAGAACGACGATCGGTAGGTACTGGCCCAACATGTCAGACGTCGAGTCCTTGTTCGCGCAACTTGAGATCTCGGATATGCAGCACCCAGCTCGTCAGTAGGAACAGCACCAACGAGGCGATCGTGAACAGCGCAGGGATCAGGCGAAGGTTGCCCAAGTTGCGGGTCATCACGACCGAGTAGGTCGGAGCGTCGGGGTCAACCTCAGGAACCGGAGGCGGCAATGCCGGGTTGGCTTCCTTGTCGAGCGTGCCCTGGACGTTGACGACGGTGTAGTTCGTCGGGTGCGTCAGCTGGACGGTCGAGCTGATCTTGTGGCTGATGCGATCCCACATGCCGGTGCCGGTGCGCTTGTCCTTGCCACCCTGTTGGAAGGCGTCGAGCACAACGAAGTTGCCCTCGGGGAACAGGTCGGCACGCAGGAAGGCGTCGGCGGTTGCCGCGGCTTCACCAGACTGCGACGCGGTCTGCAACTGCCAGCCGTCGAACTCGATAAGGCCCTCTTCTTCGGCCCACTCGAGCACGAACGGGGCCGCACCCTTGAGTGCCGAAAGGCTGAGGTCATCGATACGGATGTCCTGGGTCTCGGTCGCAACGTCGATGCGGTCTTGCAGCGTGAGAGGCGACGTCGAGTCGGTCAAGTAGCGCGGGTCGTCAGGACCGAGCGCCTCGTTGCCAACGATGATGTTGTTGGCGAGCTCGTCGTAGCGGAAGTCGACGATGGCATCGAAGATCTCGTCGCGCTGCGCGCCCGAGAGTCCTTCGAGGGTTGCCATGACATCGGGCTTGGGCGGGAACTCGCTGTCGTCCATGACGATGGTTTCGCCCATGGCGGCAACGATGTTTTCGATCTTCGATTCGTCGCTCTGCGGATTCAGGAGCTCTCGGATGACCGGCTCGCGCTCGGGTCCGGGAAAGGCCATCAGCAGTTCGATCGCTCGTGGCGTGCACAAGGCAACGGTGTCGCTGTCGACCACGACGGCGGCAACGCCGTTCGGTGGTGGGAACGAGTTGATGCCATCGAAGCAGTTCGTGTCGGGCAGATCACCAACATTTCCGATGAAGGCCTCGCTGATCCCGGCGGTTTCGGCTCCCGGCTCATCGGCGAAGACGTCCTGGACTTCCCAAGCGGGGCTGGAACCAACCCAGCCGATGCCGTAGATCCACCAGAAGATGCCCATGACGAACATCCAGCCCCAGAAACCGGCCAGCGCGATCAGCGAGCCCAGTCGGGTACCGGTGTTGGTGACGAGCATCAGCCAAACCGAGCCGCCAAGAATTGCGAAGGCGAGAACGACCGTGAGCAGGCCGCGGATCTCGGGCTCCCAGCTAATGCCGCCGATGAGTTGAACCATTGCAAGCATGTGTCAGCCCTCCCCACCGAGCGAACGCTCGTAGGCGACGATTGCGGCGATCTGATCCGTCGTCAACGTGCCAGAACGACCCTCGCAGTGGCCCGAAATGCGGTCGCCCTGGATGCGGGGGAAGTCGAGCGGGTTGTCTTCGGCCCAGCAGGCACCAAAGCCGGGCATCTGCCCACCGCCATCGCCTTGGCCGAAGGCGCCGTAGGCGACGCCGTTTTTCGTACCCGTCACGATGAAGGACTCCATCGAGGCGGCGGTTTCGAACTGGTCAAGGACCCCGACAAGGCTCGGACCAAAGGCACCGGAGCCGTTTTCGATTGGCGGCAGCAACGGGTTCTCAGGGAAGGCGTTGGCGTTGTAGCTCCAACCGGCGCTGTGGCACCGGGCGCAACCGTAGGCACCAGCCGCCGCTGGGTTGTTGAACAGCAGTTCGCCGAGCACGACCTGGTCGGTGTCGCTCATGACCAGGATTGCGGCTGCGGTCTCGGCGAGTTCGTCAACGATGGGACCGTGCTCGGCCAGGATGGCGTCCTTGGCCGCTTCGAGTGCCGAGGTATCGGCGCCTTCAGGAGCATCGTCGATGTCGTGCTGGACTTCGCTGAGCTCAGCTTCGAGCTGCAGCTGGCGGGTGTAGAGGTCGTAGTTGTCGCCACGAGCCTTGGCCAGAGCTGCACCGCTCAAGCCGTCGAGAACACCCTTGGCGATCTCTTCGGAGCTCTTCTGCTCGTGGGCGATGTAGGCGATGACCTTGTCGATCTGTTGGTCGGTCATCGGACCACCACCAGGACCACCCCATGCAGGCATGGGTGAGTTTTGGCGGCCGAAGTTCAAGATGTACTTGAACTCGTCGTAGCTGAAACGGTCAAGGACCGCGCCAAGCGAAGGCGCCTGCCACTGCACTTGTTCGACATAGACGCCGCTGCTGTCAACGAGTGAGAAGTCGGCAGCAAGGCCGCCGTCGCCGTTCGCCGAACCGTGACACTGCGCGCAGTTCTCGGCGTAGATCTCTTCGCCCTGGCGGACGAACTGATCATCGGTGAACTCGACCAGGCCGCTGTGGCGACCAGGCTCACCCAGCCAGTAGAGCGGCAGTGCGATCGCGATGATGGTGAGGGTGACCAGGCCCGAAGTGAGGGAAAGATCGAGGCGCTTGGTCTCCATCTCCTCATCGGACATGTGGGGCTTACGGTTGGCAGCCAGCTCGATCTCAGAGCCAGCTTCCTTGCGGCCTTCGATCCAGTTGAACAGCCAGTACGTGGCCATCGCGATCAGAACGATCCCGACGATCACGTAACCGATCTGGCGCTGCGTGTTCGCAGCAATCAGCGTTGCGGTTTCCATGGGCGGTTAGTGGTACTTCCTCAGTATCGGTGCAGCGATTGAAGGGTGGAGTGGGTGTGTGACCGGTGGGACGTTCCCCAGGTCACGGGTGATCAGTGGGTGGCCTCGCCGATGCAGTTCGGGCCTTCGGCCTCTTGGCCGGTGGTGTTGACGCCGATTGCGGGGCCTTGGATGACGTTGCCGGTGTCGACCGAGAGGACGCCGTCGCTCACGGTCATGGCGAAGCGGTCCATGCCACGAGGAGCAGGGCCACCACGCTTTTCGCCGACTCGGTTGTACTTGGAGCCGTGGCAGGGGCATTCGAACCACTGCGAGGTGAGGCATTCGGGGACTCGGCAACCGAGGTGCGGGCACTTCTGGAAGAGGGCGATAACGCCAGCTTCCATGCCGGCGAGCTCAGGACCTGAGTAGACACCGCGGGCCTTTTCAATAGCGCCAGCGGGGTACTCGGTGATCCACATGCGGCCGTCAGGGCGATACAAGAAGCCGCCAGCGTCACGGATCGACTGGATGATGTCGGAGACCTTGCCAACCGAGATCGTTGCACCGAAGCCGGTGATGAACGGGGGCCAGAGGAACGCCAACACGCCGCCACCGAAGCCACCAAGGCCCAGGGCGAAGCTGCCGATGATCGAGCGGTTCAAGAACGCACGCCGCGAGGCGCCAACCCGTTCTGCATCGGGAGCGACCCATTCGGTGATCTCGCTCGGTTGTGCCTTGACGACGGCCGAACCTTCGCGACGGGCCACAACGGCCGAGCGCTCGATTTCTTTGCCAGTCGGCAGTTCAACGTCGGTTTCGGTGATCGTGACGGTGCCGCGGTCGCGAGACAGCGTCTCGCGTTCGAGGCGTCCGGTTGCGGAGTCTGCGTCGCGACCCCGCAAGGTGGCAGCAACAGTGAGTGCTGCAAGCACCACGAGGGCGATGATGACGATCAGTGCGATGGTCATGGCTGGCCTTTCAGGGGTCGGTGGGGGGAGACGGATACGGGCGGTGTCCCGAAGGACGGGGTTGCCACTTGGCAGAGGCGAGAGGTTGTGAGCATTAGAGCTCGAAGAACAGGCCGGCTTCCCACGGGAAGACGAAGTTGAAGCCTGGTCCACGGAAGAACGAGCCGATCATGGTGAGCACGGCCCAGAACATGAGGTGCACGGTCATGATCGAGATGGCGAACTTGCGCTTTTCGGGCTTGTTCGACGGGTTCTTGTCGATGTAGGGCGCCAGGATCAGCAGGATCAGGGCGAAACCGGGCAGCGTCACACCGGCGACCATCGGGTGGAACATCGTGAGGAGTTCCTGGAGGCCGAGGAAGTACCACGGTGCCTTCGATGGGTTGGGCGTGGCGTTGAAGTCAGCCAGCTCAAGCAGTGGAGCGTTGACGAAGATCGAGAAGATCAGCGTGAACGCGGTGACGGCGAGTGCGGCAACGAATTCGACGACGAGCAGGTGGGGCCAGACGTGGACCTTGTCGACCGGCGTGGCCTTGACGTCTTGGATCGAACCCGACTTGACGACGGTGAGCAAGCGCTGGGTGTGACCGCCTGGGCCCGTGGGCTGAGGTGGCGCAGCGGTCGCAACGGCGCCGCCTGCGCCAGCAGCTGCCGCGGCAGGAACGGCCGCTTCGACCGCGGTGCCTGCGCCCGCGCTCTTGTCACGGGCCGCCTTGGCGCGATCGAGGAGATGCTGGGGAATTTTGGACGCGGCTGCGGCCTGTTCCGGGGTTTGCTCCGCGGCGCCACCAGCAGCGGCGGCAGGTGCATCGTCGGCCGGCGCCGAAGCGGCAGCACGATCACGAGCCTCTTGGGCTCGCTTGAGTAGATGCTCGGGGATTTCAGTCATGTGTCTTCAACCCTTCCTTAGAGCGGACCGGAGATGCCGCCGTCCTTGCGGACACGCCAGAAGTGGATCGCCATCATGATCACCGTGACAAACGGGAGCATGAGGACGTGCAATACGTACCAACGCAACAACGTGTCATTGCCGATTTCGACGCCGCCAAGCAGCACGAATCTGACGTTGTCACCAAAGACAGGCGTGAAGCCCATCATGTTTGTTCCCACGGTCACCGCCCAGAGTGCGAGCTGATCCCACGGCAACAGGTAGCCGGTGAAGGACAGCAACAGGGTGAGCGTGAGCAGAATCACGCCGATCACCCAATTGAACTCTCGAGGGGCCTTGTAGGCACCGTGGTAGAAGACGCGGGCCATATGCAAAAACACGGACAGCACCATCAGGTGAGCGCCCCATCTATGCATATTTCTGACCAACAGACCGAAGGTCACCGCGGAGCGCAGCGTTTCCATGTCGGCATAGGCCGCAGCGGCGGTCGGACGGTAGAAGAACATCAAGAAGATGCCCGTCACGGTCAACAAGATGAACAAGAAGAAGCTGAGACCACCCAGGCACAGTGTGTAGCTGACCTTGACGGCGTGGCGCTTCACCTTGACCGGGTGCAGGTGGTACAGCACCGAGTTCATGATGACGTAGCTGCGGTTACGCGGGCTGTCGTTGTAGCCCTTGCGGAAGATCGAGCCTGGACGGAAGATCGAGTTCCACGCTTGGGAACTCTGGGTCTTGTCCGTCAGGTCGGCGACGGCTTGCTTCACCTGATCTGCTGATGGCGGTTTTGGTGCCACTCGCTTGGTCTCCTGTTACGTGTGGATGTGGTGATGGTGCTGTCTGGTGTTCTGATGGTTGCAGTAGCTCAGCCGAGGCGCATGCCGTAGCCGTAGCCGTGCGTATTTGTCCGCTGGTGCTTGTCACCCGAGGCCGCTGGATCACCCAGCTTGCCGAGGATGATCACACCGGTCGGGCAACGATCGACGCAGAGGGCGCAGCGGGTGCACACATCGTCGTCGATCGTGAAAATCACGTGATCGTTGGGGTCTTCACCGGGTTGTTCGGTACCGATGGCGTCTTCGATTGCATCGGGGGTGACCATGTGGATGCACTTCCACGGGCAGATGTCGACGCATCCTTCGCACGTGATGCATTCACTTTGGTCGATGTGAATGAATTGCTTCGGCTTGACGGCCTGGTTCAGCCACGCGGCGTCGACTTCCTGCAGCACATAGTCAGCGCGGAACTCGGGAAGCGGCGGGTTGGCGTCAAGAACTCCCATTAGGCGTTGGCTCCGACCTTGGCGGTGGCTTCGCTCTTGGCCTTGACGAGTGGGCGGCCGTAGCGGCTCGACGATTCGATCTCAGGAGCAGCGACGGTGTCGCCACGCTTTTGCCACATCACGAACATCGCCACGTTGGCCACCAGGCCGACGCCGTAGATAAGGACAGCGATGAGGTCTTTGACCGTGGTGTAGGTCAGCGTGAAGGGCAATGCCCACTCAAGAATGCCCTGGGTCTGATCCCATGGGGCACGTGGGCCGATAAGGAACTTGTCGGAACGCCAGTTGAGTTCACCCTCGGCGTAGGTAAGCCACTGATGGGGCACCGTGCCGTAGATCCAGAAGAGAACGAAGAAGACGTAGGTGGAGCCGACCATGGCTTCGCCCCAGGTGGCAACCTTGTCGGCCGGGCGGCGTTTCGCGACGATGATCACCGGGATCAGCGACAAGAGAGCCACGATCCAGCTGGCCACGAAGGCGACGTTGAGGTAGGGGAACTGGCGTCCGGGCACCGTCAGGCCAACCCAGAGAGCGATGACAGCCATCAGGCCAATCGACACGCCGATGAGGGCTGCCATGAACTTGGTGATTGCTCCGTCGATGTAGCGCTTCATCGAGTCTCGAATTCTCCTGCAGTTGGGCTCGTGAACTCGTTCACAAGCGCAGTGTACAAAGCGCGGGACGGCGCGGTGGCATCCACGGAGCCTGTCTATCAGTGACGCTTCTCACTCGCCAAGCATTTGGCGCCTTTTCTCCGAGAAAAATTCCCAAGAACGCGCCCGATAGTTGTGGTCCGGGCGAGCTGCGGGTCTACAGTCGACGCAGGCGCATTCGCGCCTCATTTCTGACGCCTCCTCGAGTCCCCCGGAGCAACGTTGACCGAAGTACCAGAGCACCTGCTGCAGCGCTCAAAAGAACGCCGCCGAGCCATGGGCCTTGCCGTCGACGATGATGCCGCGGGACCCGCCGCCGCACCGGCGGCATCTGCCAACGCTCCAGCCGTCGCCGCAGCTGCCGCACCGGCCATGAAGGCACCTGTGGCAATCGCCCCGAGCGAGCCACCTCCACCCCCGCCCCCAGAGAGCGAATGGGTCACGGCCGCCAAGGACCGCAAGAAGGTTCCGTACTGGGTGATGCCCGTACTCCTCTTCCTGCCCGTCTGGCTGATCATGTACGTCGGCACCCTCGAAGAGCCGACCCGCAACGAAGGTGTTCTCTACGAGGGCGGCATCGTCTACGAAGAGAACTGCGCTTCCTGCCACGGTGCAGGCGGCGGCGGTGGCGTCGGTCCGGCGTTCACCAATGGCGCCATTGGCGAGACATTCGCCGAAGCCGAAGCCCACCTGGCCTGGGTTATCCAGGGCTCACAGGTCTTCACCGACGCCGGTCTGGCAACCTACGGCGACAACGCCAAGCCAATCGGCGGAAACAATGGCGCTCTCATGCCAGCGTTCGGCGTCAAGCTGACCGCTGAAGAGCTGATTGCCGCTGTGTTCTACGAGCGCATCGCCCTCGGTGGCCTCGAAGACGAACTGCCACTGGCCGAAGCGATCTGGGACAAGCTTGATCACGGCGAGCTCGACGGCGAACTGCACTTCGTCGAAGGCGTCGACGGTGACCTCGACGGCACCGGCGAAGTTGTCAGCTACTTCACCGAGAGCCGCGAGTTCCTCGCCGGCGACGAGGTTGCTGCCGAGTAGCGGTTGCCAACCGAACATCTCGACGCTGGCCCGGGCACTCCCCGGGCCAGTTCCGCGTCTGGGCACCTGTCCATTGCCGAAGGCCAGCGCCGGGACGGCGGCGATGCACTAGATTTCGGCGATGCCTCATGTGGGACGTACAGACGGCCTGGTTCACTCACCGATCGGCGCGGCGTTTGCGCTGCTGGCGGCCCATACACCGAAGCGGCCACTGCTGAATCTCTCTCAAGCAGCGCCGAGCGTTGCGCCGCCAGAGGTCGTCGCGGCCCGAGTCGCCGAAGTCGCCCACGACCCTGACGGTGCCCGGTATGTGCCTCAAGAGGGACTTCCGGAGCTGCGCGGTGCGCTCGCCAATGAGCTGACCCGCCTGTACCCCGGTGCCGTCAAGGCGGATCAGGTTTTGATTACCGCCGGCTGCAACCAAGCATTTTGTGTCGTGTCCTCGGCTCTGACATCGCCCGGCGACAACATCATCATTGCGCTGCCGTTCTACTTCAACCACGACATGTGGCTTCAGGTCGAAGGCGTCGAGCGGCGCTATGTCGGTGGAATCGATGCGGTTGCGCCTGACATCGAGGCCGTTGCGGCCGCCATCGATGACCGGACCCGGGCGCTTCTTCTTGTCTCCCCCGGCAACCCGAGCGGCGCCATCTTGTCGCCCGAGGAACTCGCTGCCTACTTCGAGCTCTGCGTCGCGCACGACATCGCGCTGGTACTCGATGAGACCTACCGCTCCTATCGCGGCACCGACGAGCCTGCCCACGACCTCTATGACCGCCCAGGCTGGGCCGATCACCTGATCACACTGCATAGCTTCAGCAAGGATTTGGCCATTCCGGGTTACCGGGTCGGTGCGGCGGTCGCCGATCCAGCATTTCTCGCAGAGGCCATGAAGCTCGTCGACTGTGTTGCCATCTGTGCGCCCCGGATCGGCCAAGAGGCCGCGCTGGCTGGTTTGCGACACGCGACCGAGTGGCGGGCCGAACAGGCAGCCCGCATTGGCGAGCGCCAACGCCACTTCGAATCGGTCATGGCCGACCGACCTGGCGGCTACGAACTCGTGAGCAGCGGGGCGTACTTCGGGTGGGTTCGCCACCCCTTTGAGGGCCGCGACACCATCGACGTGGTCGCCTCACTGCTGCACGAACACGATGTCTTGACGATCCCCGGCACGGCGTTCACCCCAGGCGACGAGCGGATGCTGCGGTTCAGTTTCGCGAACCTCGACGTCGACGAAATCGACGAGTTGGCCGCCCGCCTCAGCGAATAGGCGGCTTCGCCTTCGCGAATACGGGCCGCCTCGTTCACCGAAGGCGAATGAGGCCCGCGAGACCATTCTCACCAAGATGGATGACGTAAAGCTTCAGTCGCCGTGCGTTTCGCCGAACCTATCGAGAAGGCCACCGAGCGCAGCGCAGCTGGGGGCGAGGCCGAGCAGATCCGCTCGCAGGTCACGAAGGGTTCCGGAACCAATGTCTGAGCACGACAACGAAGCCAACGAGGCGCCAGCGCCGAAGAAGGCTGATGGCTTCCTCTCGTCGATCGACGGAACACTGCTGACACGTTTCGCTGCCGTCGCGGTGCTCGCGTCGCTGCTGCTTGGCGGGCTCGTGTTCATGTCGATGCGCTCGCTTTCGAGCGCCGCGAGCGATGCTGCGAACGTCGATGCGCTCGCCGATCACATCTCCTCAACCTCGACACGAATCCTGATGTTCATCGGTATCGCCTTGGTCGTGAGCCTCGCCGCGGCGTTCGTCCTGTCGCGCGCGACGGCCAAGCTTGTCGTCGCTCCGATGGTGCAGCTCCGTGATGCCGCACGGGCAACCTCCGGCTCACTCCCCGCCTTTGTTGAAGCCTGCGAAGCCGGCAAAGCCGTGCCGACTCTGCCAACCGTCGAAGTCCCCGCTGGTGGCATCGCCAGTGACATCGCAGCGTCGTTGAACGAGATGCAGCGCAACGCCGCAAACCTCGTGGTGACGCAATCGTTCCGCCGCACCCGCGATGGCGGCCGGTTCGTCGACCTTGGCCGCAGCACTGAGCAGCTTCTCAACGACCAGATGCGGTTCATCGAAGCGATGGAGCACGACGAGACAAGCGCGGCGAACCTGCAACGGCTGTTCCGCATCGATCATCTTGCGAGCCGCATGCGTCGCAACGCAGCCTCGATGCTGGTCCTTGCTGACCGCGACACGCCTCGCCAGTTCAACCGCCCCGTCGCGATCTACCAGGTCGTCCAAGCGGCCAGTAGCGGCATCGAGCACTTCGAACGTGTTGCGATGGATGACCTTTCGAGCGTGGCTGTGAACGGTTCGATCGCCGCTGACCTCGCGCACCTGTTGGCCGAGGTCCTTGAGACCGTAACCGCGAGCCGCGATGACGCTTCGACCGACGTCGCCGGCCAGCAGACCTCTGACGGCTTTGCCCTGACGATCACGGATCCGGGCTCTGCGCTCGGCCCGGCCGAACTCGCCAGGATCAACCAGTGTCTCGCCGATCCAGCTGTGGCCGATGCAACACCGACGACGGCAATGACCCACGCCGTGATCGCTCGCTTGGCGAAGCGCCACGGCGTCTGCGTCGAACTACAAGCTGGTGCCAACGGCGGCGTCGTCACCCGGATTCACCTCCCCCAGATTGCTCTCGCTCGCATGACGAGTGCTGCCGCGACGCCAGCGACGCCCTCGCCGGAACGCAGCGAATTGCCTGCCGCCGTTCCTGCGCCTTCGGTTGGCGACATCGTCGACCGGGTTGACGAGTCGGTGGCTGCGGCACCGATCGAAGAACCAGCGACCGACGAACCCGTGATGCCGGCCGAGCCTGCAGCCGCACCCGGGCCAGTTGCCGCGTCGATCGCAGCCGACGCCGAAGCTGCGGCACTCGCCGAACGCTGGCGTGTTCTGGCCAGCGGTCAACGCGCCGCAATCGAATGGGCCATGGACGTCGACAAGGGCGGGCAGTCCGGTGTTGCCACCGCACTCCGCCCTGGCCCCGTGAGCGCAGTCACCTTGGCCGAGCTCGACACCGCTTCGGTCAGCGAGGCATAGTCCCCGTGTCGTACCCACTCGACCACCACGGTCGCCTACCGGGAGAGTCGCAGCATGTTCAGCGACGATGAGCTCGCATCTGACGACGCGTCGTTCGTTCGCCCGTTTGTGGTGACCCAGGGACGCACCGTTGGCGAGGCTGGCGACACCCCGCTCGAGACCTTGGTCGTCGCTCGCACCTCGCCCGAGGGGCTGGCGCCCGATCATGCCGCCGTGGTCACCGCCTGCTCCGGCGACCCCGTGTCGGTCATGGAAATCGCCATGCACCTGGACATCCAGATCGGCGTGGCACGCGTGCTCGTGGCCGACCTCACCGCCAGCGAGCATGTCGAGCAGTACGACACTGCCAGCTCCTCCGAGAGCTCGGCGATCGTGAAACGTCTTCTCGAAGGCCTCCGAGCCCTCTAGCGCACCACAATCACGGCGAGCCGGTCAGACCCTCGCTCGTTAGGCCATGGATGCGGCAACTTCGCCCGCAGCCGCGATCGTGGCGTCGATGACCTCGTCGGTGTGGACCGTCGACACGAAGATCGCCTCGTACGGGCCTGGCGCAAGCGCAATGCCACGTTCGAGCATGCCGTGGAAGAACGTCGTGTAGACGCCGTTGTCGGCTGCTGCAGATGCTTCGTCGAAGTTCGTCGGTGCCGTATCGGTAAAGAAAATGCCGAGCAGCGAACCGACCCGAGGGACGATGACCGGAATGCCAGCTTCGGCAAAGACCGTTTCGAGCCCGGTTGCGAGCCGAATCGCCGTAGCTTCGAGCTGGGCGTACGCAGCGTCGGTCAGCTGGTCGAGCATGGCGAGACCGGCTGCCGTCGCCAGCGGATTGCCGCTGAGTGTGCCGCCCTGGTACACGCCGCCGAGCGGGGCGATGCTCTGCATGATTTCTTTCGAGGCGCCGTACGCGCCGACGGGCAAACCGCCGCCGATGACCTTGCCGAAGCACCAGACATCGGGCTTGACGCCGAACCATTCGCTGGCGCCGCCGCGACCCAGGCGGAAGCCGGTGATGACCTCGTCGAACAGCAACATGGCGCCGACGTCGTCGCAGGCGTCTCGTAGACCTTGCAAGAAGCCCGGCGCGGGCGGGACGACGCCCATGTTCGCCGCGACCGGTTCGACAGCGACGACCGCGACGGTCTCGTCGAGCTCGGGCACCACGTTGTAGGGCGCGACGATCGTGTTGGCCACGGCGCCATCGGGCACGCCGTCACAGCCGCTGAGTCCTTGGTTGGCGACGCCGCTTCCGCCGGCGGCGAGCAGGTTGTCGCTGTGGCCGTGGTAGTTGCCTGCGAACTTGATGACGTTGTCCCGGCCAGTCGCGCCGCGTGCGAGACGCAGCGCCGACATGGCGGCTTCGGTGCCGCTCGACACCAGGCGCAGCATTTCGAGGCCAGGCACTCGGGCGCACATCTCTTCGGCCATGAGAACTTCGCGCTCGGTCGGAGCGCCGTAGCTCGTGCCGTGACCCGCAGCGACCGACACGGCGTCGACGATCTGGGGGTTGGCGTGGCCGAGCATGCACGGCCCATAGCTGAGCACGTAGTCGATGTAGCGCTTGCCCTCGACGTCCCAGACGTAGGGGCCCTCGGCGGTGTGCACGAAGTACGGCGTGCCGCCCACGGACCGGAACGAACGCACCGGCGAGTTCACACCGCCGGGCATCACCTCCTTGGCCCGCTCAAAGAGTTCTGCATTCATTTGCCCAGTGGGTTGTGCCACCGCGGCAGTCTATGTGGCGTCGTCGGGCGCCTGATCCTCTGAGCCACGTTCGTCGCCCACGCTGGCGTCGGACCGCAAGGTCGTCGACCAGGTAACGGCGGCCTCGATGAGTCCGTCGAGCGTGTGTGGGTCTGCTTCGACCGTCACGGCGACGTCGAGAGAGCGGGCCGTTTCGCTCGTGATCGGCCCAATGCTGATCACGGCCGGAGGAAGCGCAGACCTCCCGGCGAGGCGCACGAATCGCTCGACCGTCGACGACGAGGTAAAGGTGATGGCGTCGGCCGCAGCGGCCGCGGCGATGTCGTCGGCGCTGACCACACCATCGACGGTGCGGTAGGCGACGACGCGGTCGACCTGCCAGCCTGCGGCAGCGAAGCCGTCTGCGAGCACCGTGCGAGCGACTTCGGCCTGCACCAACAGCAGACGCTCGGCGCCAGCGGTCGGCGCTCCGACGGCCTCGACGAGCCCTTCGGCCAGGTTCCGATCAGGAACGGTGTCCACTCGCAAGGGTGAACCGTCGAGCACCAACGCCGTGCTGGGACCGACGCACGCCACCGGAGCGGACGGCCAGGCACCAGCCCGCTCACAGGCGGCGAGCAAGGCTCGTGCACCGTTGGGCGACGAGACGGCGATTCGATCGACACGCTCTTGGCGAGCGATCGCCGCATCGAGCGCCTCGCCGCCATCGGCAGGAGCGTCGATCGCGATCGTGGTGACCTCGACCGTGGTTGCGCCGAGGGCGTGCAACCGGTCGGTCAGTGCAGAGGCTTGCCCCGCGCTACGGGTCACGACGACGGTGCGGCCCGTCAGCGGCCCAGCTGCATCGGTCGCCGGTGTCGCCTCTGGCGCTGCCATCGGTTCAGTCCGCGAGCAGCGCTGTGCGCAGGATGCGAGCAAGTTCGGTGCCGAGTGCTTCGCCGTCGTCGCCGACCAGACGCAGCTGACGCGAGCGGGTCAGGTCCTCGGAGGCGAGGAATCCGACGATCTCGATCGGGCCATCCACACCGCCTCGGGCGTGTGCTGCGGTGGGCATCGAGCAGTCGCCGCCAAGCTCGTGTAGGAACGCCCGCTCGGCGTGCACGCAACGGGCGCTGGCCCGGTGTTCGATGCGCTGCAGCAGCGAGAGCATCGCTTCGTCGTCTGAGCGGCACTCGATCGCTAGTGCGCCTTGGCCGACCTGGGGAACCATTGTTTCGACCGGCATCACATCGACCGGTGCGTCGATCGCGTCTTCGATCCCAAGACGCTTGATCGCAGCGCTCGCCATCACGATGGCGTCGAAGTCGGGCGCTTTACCCAAGCGGGTCGCGATGTTGCCTCGGAGTTCGTGGAACACCAGGTCGGGTCGGTGACGGTACAGCTGGGCGCGACGGCGGACCGAACCAGTTGCGACCGAGGAGCCAGGCGCAAGGTCGAGCAGCGATGAGCCGACCAGGCAGTCCCGCACCTCGCCTCGCTCGGGAATCGCACCGAGCGTCAACCCGTCGGGCGGGATCGTCGGCAGGTCCTTGGCCGAATGCACAGCAAGGTCAGCACGCCCATCGAGGATCGCTGCTTGGACCTCTTTGCAAAAGACTCCCTTGCCGCCAATGGAGTGCAGCGGCGACGTCGTGTCGCGGTCGCCAGCGGTCTCGAACACCAGGATCTTGGCCTTGCCGCCATGGTTTGCAGCGAGCAGTGCAGCGACATGGTCGGCCTGCCAGCGGGCAAGCGCACTGCCACGGGTGGCGATGCGCACTGGGGGCGTGGAGCCAGCTTTTGCAGCCAAGGTCAGACCCGAATCAGTCGAGGTCGAAGAGCTCGCGCAGGGCCGAGGCGAGTCGTTCGCCTCGCAGGCTGGTGGCCGACTCTTTGAGGCGCACGGTCGGCTCGTGCAAGAACTTGTTCAGCACGGCCCGAGTGATCTCGTCGACGGCCTGGCGCTGTTCGTCCGTGAGGTGTTCGAGGCGGGCACTCTGGCGGGCGAGTTCTTCGCCGCGCAGGCGTTCGGCTTCGGCGCGGAACTCGGTGATGAGCGGCGCAACCGACTGCTGACCGACCCGTTCGGCGTGACGAGCGACTTCGTCTTCGATGATGCCGGTGGCCTGGTCGAGCTCAGCGGTGCGGCTTTCGAGCCCTTCGGCGACGAATGCGCCAACGGCATCGAGGTCACACAGGTGCAGGCCCGGCAGGTCGGCGGCGGCTGGGTCGATGTCACGGGGAAGCGCAACATCGATGATCAGAAGCGGCCGACCGTTGCGGCGTTCCATGACATGGGCAAGTTCGACGGCGTCGACGACGAGCGACGGTGCGGCGGTCGAGGTGAAGGCCAGGTCGCAGTCGACGAGCGCGTCGAGCAGTTCGTTGATCGGGCGCACGTCGGCGCCGATCCGGGCGGCGAGATCGTCGGCAGTGCCGGTGGTGCGGCTCATGACGGTGATCGAGTCGAGATCGCGGTCGGCGAGCGAGAGTGCCATGCCGGACCCCATCTCGCCGGCGCCAATCAGCAGGGCCGAGGAACCAGCGAGGCCGGTGCCCTGGTCCTTGGACGCCTGGGCGTCGGCGAGCACGATGGCGGCCTGGGAAACCGATGCGACGTGGCGCGAAATGTCGGTTTCGGTGCGAACTCGTTTGCCGACTTCGAGCGCCGAGCGGAAGACGGTGTTCAGGTGGGAGCCGACGCAGTCGTGCTCTTGGGCAACTTGCCAGGCTCGCTTGACCTGGCCGAGGATCTCGTGCTCACCAACGACCGCCGAGTCGACACCGGCGCTTACGCGGAACAGGTGCTCGACGGCTTCGTCGTCGTAGTAGGTGTACAGCGCGTCGCCGAGGCGTTCGGGGGCAACGAAGCTGGATTGGGCCAAGAAGTCGCGGACGTCTTGGAAGGCCCCGTGGAAGCGCTCGGCTTCGACGTAGATCTCGGTGCGGTTGCACGTGCTCAGCAGCACGGCCTCGGACACATAGGGTCGCTGCGACAGGTCATGCAACGCCTTGGGAAGGTCGTCAGCAGCGACCGTCACCTGCTCGAGCAGGTCGAGCGGTGCAGTTGCATGGTTCAGTCCGATGACGACGAATGACATGAGTCCGGGGGGAACGAGGTCGGGGCACCACCATCATGGCGGATGCAGAGCAGAAACATCATCTCGTAGCGCTGAGGTTTTCGTCACGCGCCCCATGATCTGGGGGTGTCTCGGGTCGTTCTTCAGGCGAGATTTCTGGGCGGGGCTGGTAGTAGCTGAGGATCTGGAGCTCAAGGGCGAGGTCAACTTGGCGTAGCGCAACGCCTTCAGGGACCTGCACGACGGTCGGAGCGAAGTTCAGAACCGATGTGACGCCAGCCGCGATCACACGGTCCGTTGCGTTCTGGGCTGCCTCGACCGGCGTCGTGATGATTGCGGTTCGAGCGTCATGGGTCGCAACGACTCGTTCGAGGTTGTCGAGGTGCTCGACCGCAACTTCGACACCTTCGATATGGCGACCGACTTTGTCCGGGTCGACGTCGAAGACGGCGACGATCGGAAACCCACGATTACCGAAGCCCGCGTGGTTCACGAGGGCTTGGCCGAGGTTGCCGAGCCCGACCACAATGACCGGTGATTGCTCGTCGAGCCCGAGCTCGAAGCGGATCGATCGCATCAGGTGGGCAACTTGGTAGCCGACCCCTCGGGTGCCGTAGCTTCCGAGGTGGCTTAGGTCCTTGCGCAGCTTGGCGGCATTGACGCCGGCGAGCTCCGCGAGTCGCGAGGACGACACGGTTTCGACCTTGGCCTGTTCAAGTTCTTCGAGGCAACGCAAATACAGCGGAAGCCGAGCCACGGTGGCGGCAGGAACCTGCGGTGTGTCGAGAGGCACCGGCGCAGGCTAGGTCCATTTTGGGCCACTTCACAATCGCACAAAGTGGTTCTTTTAGCGATTCTCCGCCACTCAGGAGGATCGCAGTGTCCGCCGTTGCAGTTTCCCGCCAAGTCCTCGGGGCAAGGCATCGACGAACTCGATTCGCGACGGGACTTTGTAGCTCGCCAGTCGACTGCGGCAATGGCGGCGAAGCGCATCAGCATCGGCCGATTCGCCGGGAAC
>CAZEMU010000027.1:26156-29612 GCA_964513315.1 uncultured Acidimicrobiaceae bacterium
GTCGACTGCGGCAATGGCGGCGAAGCGCATCAGCATCGGCCGATTCGCCGGGAACAAGCACAACGAAGGCAACGACGACCTCGCCGTATTCACGGTCAGGTTCGCCCACCACGGCAGCGGCTTGCACGGCCGGGTGAGTGGCCAGCCAGTCCTCGACCTCGCCCGGGTGGACGTTGAACCCCGCACAGATGATCTGGTCTTTGTTTCGGCCGACGATGAACAGGTGACCGTGTTCGTCGACGACGGCAAGGTCGCCGGTGCGAAGCCAGCCATCGCCGTCGAGCACCACCGTGGTGGCGTCGGGATCGCCGAGATAGCCAAGGAACACGTTGTCGCCGCGGGCCCAGACTTCGCCGACGTCGCCAATGAGCGCATCGTCGCCGAACTCGTCGACCAGGCGAAGCTCGACACCAGGCAGCGGACGTCCGACCGACGTTGCGGGTGCATCAGTTCCGACTGATGTCGTGAGCCCCGGCGACGCTTCGGTCAAGCCATAGCCCTGGCGGAGTCGGATGCCGAGCGCGTCCTCGACTCGGGCAGCCAGCGCTCCTTGGAGTGGCGCGGCGCCACTGAGGCCGAGCTCGACGGTGGCGAGGCGGCCCGACGGTGGTGCAGCCGCAGCGAGTCGGAACCAAAACACTGGCGGAGCGACAAGCAAGGTGACACCGTGCTGTTCGACGAGACCAACGACCGTGTCGACCTCGGGTTCGGGGACGAGCACGAGGGTGGCACCGGCGGCGAGCGACACGCCGAGCACGCTGACGAGTCCCAGCACGTGACTGAGCGGCATGACGCCGAGCACGACCCGGACGATCTCGGCCAGCCCGTCTGCACTTGTCATCGTCGAGCGAATCGACGCCGCGAGATTGGCCCGGCTCAGCATGGCAAGACGAGGGCTTCCGGCCGTGCCGCTGGTGAACATCAGCAAGGCGGCTTGGTGTTCGTCGACTTCGACCGCATCTGCTGGTTCGCCAACCAGCAATTCGGTTGCATCGAGCGGCGTGTCGGTCAACTCCGACGCCATCGCATCGCTCCCAACCGACACGACGAGGGTCGGCTGGGCAAGCTCACACGCAGAGGACAGCTCGGCGACGGGATAGCGAGGGTGCAGCGGAAGCACGGTTGCGCCGGCCGAAAGCGACCCCAACACGACCTGGACGAACTCGTTCGACGTCTCTCCGATCACAACGACCACATCGCCAGGCGCGATCCGTTCGCTGAGACGACCGGTGACTTGGCCGATGCGGTGTCGAAGATCGCCCCACGTCAGCTGATCATCACCACAGATGAGGGCCATACGAGCGGGATCGTGGCGCGCAATGAGACGAGCGACATGCACAGAAGCAGCGTATGCGACCGGCTTCTAGGCAGAACCACCCACTCCGAAACAGGCCCCTTGGTCCGGGGTACGCAAGGTCTAGGAAGGACGGCATGCCAAGGGCTGCCCAATTGAGCCAAGGGGCGTTGACCAACCCCCGCAACGACCCGAATCGAGCGGAGTCACTCCCCTACCTGACTCCGAGATGCCCCTTCACCGCCTCCGCTTCATCGCCACGATCCTCGTCTTCATCGTCGTGGCCGCGCTTGCTCCCGCGAGCCCCGCCTCCGCTCAGACCGCTACCCGCGACGCGGCGATGGAATCCGGGTTCCTCGCCAATCTCAACGCCCAACGTGCCTCGCGTGGCGTCGCCCCGCTCACGCTCAACTCGTCGATGTCGAACGCCGCCGCTGGCTGGACAAGCCAGATGGTCAACGGCGACTTCCTCGCCCACGCCGGCGACATCATCAGCGGCACACCCGCTGGCTGGACCAAGGTCGGCGAGAATGTCGGTCGAGGCAAGACCGTTGCGTCACTCACGACCGCGTTCATGAACAGCCCGGGCCACGCCCGCAACGTGCTCGACTCGGACTACACCCACGTTGGCATCGCCGTCGTGGTGCATCCGACTGGCCGGGTCTACACGACGCATCGATTCGCCGCCCTACCCGGCGCAACAGTTCCGGTCGCTCCGGCGCCGACGGCGATTCCAGCACCGCCAGCAACGCCGACACCGATTCCTCCGCCGCCAGCACCGACCGCGATCCCCGCTCCTCCAACCCCGGTTCCACCGACCCCAGTGCCACCAACCCCGACTCCCGTGCCACCAACCCCAGTGCCACCAACCCCGACTCCCGTGCCACCGACCCCAGTGCCACCGACCCCAGTGCCACCGACCCCAGTGCCACCGACTGAGTCGGACCTCGGCGACGCTCCCGAGCGTCTCGCCTTTGTCGATCCGGTTGCGGCGCGGGGTGTGCGCGTCCTCCCCCTCGGCACCGCTCCCGAGCGTGTCGCCGATCTCGCCAGCGACAAGGCTGCGCTCAAGCAGCGTCTGTTGTTCCACCGCGCGAACTTCGAGTAGCCCCGCTGCGCCGGAGCTCAGGTTCCGCCGAGGACCACGATCTGCCAAAACGCGGCGCCCATGATGATGAGCAGAAGCACGCCGAGCACGATCACGGTGGCCGGGCGCATCAGTTGCGTCCCAACGTCACCGGCGTATCGACGCCCGTGGCCTCGCCGGGGAACAAGCGCACCTCGGTGTTCGTGGCGGCTCGGAGTTCCTTGGCCGCAGATGCACGGTTGACCACAAGCGCGACCATACCGCTGCTGTCGGTCATGAGGCCGAGCTCACCCGAGCCCAGCGCGCCGAAGTGCGAGACGATCCGGGCCGGTCGCCGCAGATCGCCGATCTGCACCGAGAACGCTTTGGCCTCGAGTTCCTCGGGGTCGAGGTTGAGCTGCACGTTGCCGAACCGGTCGACCCACAGCACCTCGGCGACGATGACTTCGTCGTCTGCACCCTCGCGACCCGAGACGGGCATGACCGCGGGTAGCAGCGCCGCTGGGTCGATGGGCTCGCCGACCTCGTGCAAGGGCACACCCGCACACAAGTGAGCACCGACGGGTCCGAACAGGTCTCGACCGTCAAAGGTCGGACCGGGAGCGTCGAGTCGATAGGTCGACTCGGTGATGTCAACCGCTGCCGTCGCGCCGCCAACAAGGGCGACGGTCGGAGCCAGCAGGCCGTTGTCCGGCCCGACGAGGATCGAGGCGCCTCCGCCGACTTCGACGGCGACGGCGCGGCGGTTGCTGCCGACCCCAGGGTCGACGACGGCGACGACTACGCCGGGATTCAGGTATGGCGCGGAGCGAGCCAAGCTCAAACCACCGGCGCGCACGTCGTGCGGGGCGACGTCGTGGGTCACGTCGACGATGCGAACCGTCGGCGCAATCGACCACATCACAGACTTGGTTACGCCAACGAATTCGTCAGCAAGCCCGTAGTCGGTCAGGAAGTTGATGGTGTCGAATCGCATCGGGTCGAACCCTACCGATCAACACCGGTCTGTCGGCTCAGGTACCGGTCTCGACGTAGCGGCTGTCGAGGAACGTGTCCAGGTCGGTGGCGCGGATGC
>CAZEMU010000027.1:29712-32453 GCA_964513315.1 uncultured Acidimicrobiaceae bacterium
CCGGTCTCGACGTAGCGGCTGTCGAGGAACGTGTCCAGGTCGGTGGCGCGGATGCGGTACGACTTGCCGACACGGACTGCGGCCAATTCGCCGGACTTAATGAGGCGGTACACCGTCATGGTGGAGACTCGCATGTCCTGCGCAACCTCAGCGACGGTGAGGTAGCGGGGGCGTTGGCTGTCGTTCACGATGCAGTTCCTTCGGTGCGGTGGCAGCACAGGCGGGGACCAAGCCCCCGCTCGTTTAACGATCCACACTCTAGAGGCTGTTGTCTGTTCTGTCACCTTGACCAACGTTGGGACCCAGATTTCATCTGGGTCAACACGTGCAACTTCACCGGCGTTGGCAACATCGAGGGCGTGATGTCCCGCACACTTGAGCTGGCCAGATCAGGCCCGAACCATGGATGCTCGCCCGTTCAAGCCTGGCCGAGCTCCAGGCTGCGAGCGACCGCTGCGGCAATGCCGTCGCCGACGATCCGCTCCAGGTCCTGCGACTGCATCTCCTCGATTGCTGCCTGGGTGGTGCCGCCGGGCGACGTGACGTTCTTGCGGAGCTGGGCGGGGTCATCCTCGGACTCGGACAGCAACGTGGCCGCTCCCAGCACGGTTTGGCGCGTCAGCGCGTCGGCGACCTCGGGTGTGAGACCTTGCGCGACGCCGGCGGCCGTCATGGCCTCAGCCAATAGGAACACATACGCCGGGCCCGAACCCGAGACTCCCGTAACGGCATCGAGGTCAGTCTCGTCGACACGAGCGACCGTGCCGACGGCGGACAAGATGCTCTCGGCCCACGCCAGGTCGTCGTCGGTCGCGTTGGCCGACGCGGCGATGCCGGCCGCTCCCTTGCCGACCAGTGCTGGCGTGTTGGGCATGGCCCGGATCACGCGTGCGGCCGCACCGAAGCCCGCCAACAGGCCTTCGATGCGCACGCCGGCGGCGATGCTCAGCGCACGTTGCGCTCCCCCGGCGCCGAGCTCGGCGGCGACCTCGGCGACATGCTGCGGCTTGACCGCCACCAGCACGTCGGACACGTCGAAGCGATCGTCAGCACACGCGTCGGTGCAGCTCGCAGCCAAGACGATGCCGGGAAACTGCTCGGCCAGCTCGGCGCGGCGCGCCTCGACAACCTCGACCACACCGATCTCGTCGGCGCTCGCCCAACCGGTCGCGATCAAGCCACCGATCAACGCTTCGGCCATCTTGCCGCCACCGGCACAGCAGAGCTTCATGGTTCCCCTCTCGGCCTGACGAGGGGCCAGACGCTTAGCTCAGATATTGCAGGGGATTGTACGCAACGCCGTTGACACGGGTCTCGAAATGCAGGTGGGGACCCGTCGAGTTGCCGGTCGAGCCGACGGTGCCGACCGAGTTGCCAGCTGTGACCTGCTGACCGGAGCGTACGTTGATCGCGTTCAGGTGGGCATAGGCGGTCACCAGACCGCCGCCGTGGTCGATCAGCACCAGGTTGCCGAAGCCACCGTTGAAGCCCGCAGAGATGACCTGGCCGGCGCCTGCAGCGATCACATTGGTGCCGGTGTTGGCGGCGAGGTCGATGCCGTTGTGCTGGCGACCCCAACGAGGGCCGAAGCCCGACGTCATGACGCCCTGGACGGGCCAGATCAGTGAGCTCACCGAGGTGGCCGGCGCGCTCAAGAGTTGTGCGTCGGCGCGGTTGACTGCGGCTTCTTCGGGCACACGACCAGCGGCGAGATCAGCTTCTCGCTGCGCAGCGAGGCGGGCTTCTTCGGCGGCGACGCGTTCGCGCTCAGCCTGGATCCGTGCGGCTTCGCGGATCGCGGCCTGGCGGGCTTCTTCTTCGGCGATCAGTCCGGTGAGCTGGCGAGTCAGATCGTCTTCGTCGGCGGCGTGCGAGTCGACCTCGGACTGGAACTCAGCGATGCGGAGGTCGAGGATCTCGCGCAAGCGCTGCTGATCGGCGATGCCAGCATTGACGGCTTCGACTTGCTCGATCGCCTGCTGCTCACGGGCTTCGATATCGCGCTGGGCTGCTTCGGCCCGCTGCAGCGCCAGCTCAACGTTGGCTTCAGCGGTGCGCAGTTCGTCGAGGAGGTCGTTGCGAGACGTGCTGATCGCCGACACGAGCGCGCGGCGCCGTTCGCCGTCGTTGATGTCGCTCGAGGCCAGGACCTCGTCGTCGGTCCGAGGCTGCACATAGGCGCTGATCGCTTGTCGCTGCAACTGCACGCGGAGGTCGGCGATCTTCTGTTGCTCGACCGCGATCGAGTTCTGGGCGGACGCAACGTCAGAGCGGGCCTTGTCGAGGCGGGCCCGGGTTGCTTCGAGCGCAGCTTCGCGAGCCGAGCGGTCTTCGGACAGCAGACGCAGTGCTTCTTCGATCTCTTCGTTGGCCGACAACAACGGGTCGAGGTCGGCGGCAGCCCGAGCGCGCTCGGACCGGACTTCGTCGCGGTCGGAGCGAAGCTGGTCGATCTCTTCGGTCTGTGCGTCGACACCGCTCGGGAGGAGCTGTGTCAGCAGGCATACAACCAGCAGGATCGTAAGGAGGCGGAAGGAAGATTTCATCAGGGCGCGCTGCGTGAGCAGCTCCGAGAATGTAACACGTTCGAAATACCGTCACGCCCTCATACCCCCGAGGTTTTTGGCTCAATTCTGAGCCCAAACGCGAACGATCCGACGCCGGATTGGCGTCGGATCGTCTGCCTGTTTGATTTGGAGGCGCGTGCTTGGCTTCCCCGGCGTCAGCACGCAGCGCCGCCA
>CAZEMU010000027.1:32553-37387 GCA_964513315.1 uncultured Acidimicrobiaceae bacterium
ACTACATGCGGTTGTAGTTGCGTGGCAGGCGGAGGTCGACGGGCAGTGATGGATCTGCTGCGGCCCAGCCGCTGCGGTACGCCAGTGCCACGGCAGCAGCCTGGCTGTTCACGCCGAGCTTGCGCAGAATTGCCTTGACCTGGGTGCGCACCGTGCCGACCGACACAAATGACGACTCGGCGATCTTGGCGACCGAGTGGCCTTCCATAAGCAAGCACAGGACTTCGTTCTCACGTCGCGAGAGCGACTCGAACGGCATGAAGCGGTTGTCACGGTCGAGACGGTGCTTGCGGAAGAGGTCGAGGAGCTCGCCACGACGCTGGTCGGTGAGGAGCTGTTCGCCCTTCACCATCGCCAGGATCTGGTCGACCGTGTCGACCATCAGCTCGCTGGTGCCGACCATGCCACTCGCACCCGCCTCGACGGCAGCGGCGAAGAGCAGTTCGTGGGTGCTGTCGCTGAGCACCGCGACGGTGGTTCCCGTCGACGACGCGACCTCGACGAGGCGCAGGCTGCCGGCTAAACGAGGGCCAGGCTGAATACGCACCAGCACCACAGTTGGAGGACGTTCGCTCAGTTCGAGCTGCAGTTGCTCCACGGTCGTCGCCTTAAGGGTGCGCACGGCGCATCCTTCGGCGGCCAGGACCATGGCCAGACTGCCCGCCAGAAGCGAGTGATCATCAACGATCAGTACGGGGGCCACAGCAGCTCCATTGCCATCAAGCATTGCATCAGAGGGGGTTTGCACGGTTTCAGTATCCGAATCTCATCGCCACAAGATCGTGATCAGAGTCTGGCGTCTCACTCTCCCGTTTGCTGTAAGTAATTTGCCTCAAATGGGGGTGCAGGGCGGCCCAGGCTGAAGGCTCTCGTGCCGTTTGACGGTCTCTCAGATCATCAAAAACGAAGAACACCCCACCCGAAACGGTGAGGTGTTCCCCTCGATGGGTGAGGTCACCTACGCGCACCCGAGCCGATTGGCCCAGATGCCGAGCGCATAGGCGTCCGAGTTCGTGAAGGTGGGTTAGTTGAGGCCCAATTCGGCCCGCAGCTCGGCAAGCTTGTCGTCAGCCTTGGCCAGCGACACCGCATCGCGGAGTTCGGCTTCGGCGCCTTCGGGCGTCGACTGGGCGACTTCGGCCTTGGCCTTTGCCTGGGCAAGACGGGCGTCGATCTTGTCTTCGACCCGCTCCAGGCTCGGGGTGTCGTGCTCGAGTGCGCCCGACATGGCTTCGACAGCCTTGTTGACCTCTTCTTGCATCTTGGCCTGCTGGATCTGGCCGAGGAGCTGCATGCGCTTGGCGGCAAGCTCCTGGACACGCATCGCGTTCGACTGCACGGCGCTGTTGGCTTCGTCAGCCTGGGCGACCGCAATCTCGTACTGGCTCTTGAGGCTCTCGAGGTTGCTCTCGGATGCCTGGAGCTTCATGGCGAGGCTCGATGCGGTGTTTGTCCACTTCTCAACGCCAGCGGCGTCTCCTTCGGCCTTGGCCCGCTCGGCGCGCAGGAGCGCCTGCTTGGCCATCTCGCGTGCTTCGCCGACCTGGTCGGCTGACTTTTCAATCTTGGTTTCGAGCTGCTCGCGGTGTGCGATGACCTTGGCCGCCTGGTTCCGCAGTTGGCGGTCCTGCTTGCGGGCTTCGTCGATGGCCTGCTCGATCTCGACCTCGGGGTCCATCGCCGCTTCGGCCTTGATCCGGAAGAGGGTCCGGAGGTAGTTGATGACTCGCTTGAACACTGGTGCCTTCTCCTGATCGTTGGCGGATTCATGCTAGGTCGGCGGCACGAGGCTTGCGCCTGTATGCCGACGTTGGTCTTGGTAGGTAGTCGCTGGGTGGGTAGGGCTGGTGGGTTGGTCAGCGGCGCCGGCGGCGACTGCTGGAACGGCGGCTACTGGAGCTGCGACTACGGCTTGAGCTGCTCCTCCCCCGGCGGGTACGGGAGCGGGCCGTCGACCGGCGTGACGAGCTTCGAGAACGCGAACGTGACCCGCCGCCACCGAACACGCCGCCACCGGGGCGGGGGCTGCGTGATTGAGACGAGCGCGATCGAGAAGAGCGGGAGCGTGACGAGCCCGAGCGACCTGAGCCGTAGGAGGAGGCTCCGCCGAACATGCCGCCGCTGGAGCGACCGCGGGTCGATCCGCGGAACGTGCCGCCGCGGCGTCGAGGGCCGAGCATGCCCGAGCCGGCGATGAGAATGTCGAGGAGGCCTCCGCCCGAGCTGCGGCGACTCCGGCTGTACGGCGTGCGTGGGCGTGGCTGGCGCTGCTGAATCTGGGGCGGAACCCGAGGTGCCGGTGCAGGTGCCTTGGCTTGTTCAGGCGGCGGTGGTGGCGGTTCGACCTGAGGCTTCTCGGGCACCGGGTCACCGCCGATGATCGCTTCGGCGGCGTCCATCTGCCAGCGCGCCTGCACGACCCGGGCACCTAGCTCGGACAGCTCACGAAGGTCGGCGTTCGCGAGTTCCTCGAGGTCGGGGATCTCGTCGCTGATCGCTGTGTAGGTCGCGGTTGCTTCGCGGTAGTGGTTGATCGCCGTCTCGTTCTCCGAGAGATCCACGGGGCCGGAGAGCACGATGACGTCATTCGCGAGCTCATCGAGCTCGGTCTGCAGCTCGGCCCGAATTTTCGCAGCCGCTTCAAGCTGCTCTTCGGCGTCCTTCTGCTTCTTGCGACGACCGCTCCACCACACGCCGCCGCCAACGGCAGCGCCAATGCCGACGAACCAGGGCCAGACCGAACCGCCGCCATCAGACGACGTCGTCGTGCCTGAACCGGTCGTGCCACCCGAGGTCGATCCAGACGAAGTGGACCCAGATGAGGTGGTCACGGTGATGCGGTCGAAGTCGCGCACGACGTCGTCCATGAACTCGTCGGGCGTGATCCAGTCGTCGCTGTCGAACGAGATCAAGGCCTGCTCTTCGATCGACTCGCTCTCGTTGCTCGCGAGCTGGACGTTCAGAAAGTCCTCGTTGTCGAAGAAGTAGACGATCACGTTGCCGGTCGGACGAACCCGCTCGCGCAGCGTGTCGGCAAAGTCCGGTTCGACCGGTCCGGCCATCGACACGAAGTACCACTCGTCGTCAGCACCGCTCGTCTCACTCACGAGGGCGCGGAAGTCGCTCGACGTTCCGTCGCCGCCCGGCTCGATATAGAAGCCGTCGTCTTCGAGCTCGCTGACGATCACATCAACGTCTTGGGCCGCAGCAGGCGGCGCCATGATGGCCAGGTTCAGCAGAGCCAGGGCCGCAACGAGTACCAGCGCGCCCGCCCGACGCAGCCTGGAAAGGCCTCGGGTCCGTCGCTCGCGAAGACTTGGGGTCACTGGGGCTCCTCTTCCGCCGCCGTCTCGTGCCGAGTCTATGAGACCGTTCGCCGCAGGGCATCGGTAGGGCAGCGCACACGTGCGCGCTCACAAGGGCAGCAATCGGTCCAACACGGCCGGCTCAACCCCCATTCCCGCTCGGCCATGGGTATGCGCCACGCCCGACGACCACTCACGCCCGTGATGGCCGCGGTAGCGTACTTCCACATCGTCTACCGCCCGTCCGGCTCGATGCCGGCGACCAAGGAGACCCCCATGGGACTGTTCAGCCGCTCACTTCCCGAGATGATCACCTCCGACCAGGCACTTCCCGGCCGGGACCAGGCCATGCCTGTTGCGGGCGCCAACCTGGTGACGGGCAACCCGATGGTTGCGCCGTTCCCCGAAGGCTTCGGCACGCTCGTCGTTGGCATGGGCTGTTTCTGGGGCGCCGAACGCAAGTTCTGGGAAGCCGACGGCGTGTGGACCACGGCCGTGGGCTACGCCGGCGGGTTCACGCCGAACCCGAGCTACGAAGAGGTCTGCAGCGGCCGCACCGGCCACACCGAGGTCGTCCTCGCCGTCTTCGATCCCTCGATCACCTCGTACGAGAACATGCTCAAGGTGTTCTGGGAGAACCACAATCCGACCCAGGGCATGCGCCAGGGCAACGACGTCGGCACGCAGTACCGCTCGGCGCTGTACTGGAACAACGACGCCGAGCGCGAAGCGATCGAAGCCAGCGCGGCATCGTTCGCGCCCGCGTTGGCTGCCGCGGGCTACGGCGAGATCACGACCGATCTTGAGGCCGCCGGCACCTTCTATTACGCCGAGGACTACCACCAGCAGTACTTGGCCAAGAACCCGAACGGGTACTGCGGGCTCGGTGGCACTGGCGTGTCGTGTCCTATCGGCGTTGCCTCGGTCGACTGACCTCACCATGAACGACCAGATCCTCGACGTCGACCTGCTGGCGTTCGAGTCCGGGACCGAGGCTGACCGCGTTGCCGTCGTCGACGGCGTCGTCCGCAGCCTGCAGACCGGGTTCGTGTACACCAAGCACGATGTCAGCGAGTCGCTGCTCGACGACGCCTACGACATGTTGGCCGAGTTCTTTGCGCTCGACACCGAGGCCAAGCAGCGTTCGGTCGCCCCCGGCTCGCACGGCCAGACCGGCTACACCGGTCTGCTCGTCGAGACGGCCGCAACCAGCGACCACGCCGACTGGAAGGAGATGCTCAACTGGAGCGTCCCGATCGACCCTGGTCATCCGCTGCGCACCCAGTTTCCGCATCGTTACCACGATCCCGTGCTGCCCGAAGCCGACGTGGCTGGCATCACCGAGGTCTTGCTCGAGTTCCATCGCAAGATCGCAGATCTGCAGCGACGGTTCCTGCGCATCATTGCCGTCGGCGTCGGCGCTCACGAGTCGCTGTTCGACGACACCGTGCAATACGGCGCGAACCTGACCCGGGCGATCCGTTATCCCCCGATGGAGCAAGCTCCGGGCGAAGAACACGTGTGGGCCG
>CAZEMU010000028.1:0-16790 GCA_964513315.1 uncultured Acidimicrobiaceae bacterium
GGGGGCGCTTCGCCGAGTTCCAGGCGGACCACTTCGGTCCGCTCTCGGTTGCACCGGGTACGCCGCTCGAACTCACGTCGATGTCACTCACGGCACACGGTCTTTCTGTATCCGTTCCGGCGGCTGCGATCAGCGCCGACCCGGCTGCAGACGGCGCCCGTTGGTCCGTCACTCAGTTCCTTCCGTTCGAGGACTATCCGGGCCTCGTTGACCCGCAACTCCAGCAGCGGGCGATCTCCGGACGTGACGTCGAACTGCCGTACTACGGCTGTGGTTGCTAAGCAGTCGGAAGAATTTCACGTGGATGTGATGGCCGTCACAGACCATGTGTGTCGGCCGTTGCACGATGGTCTTGGCGATGGGAGTCGCCGCAACGCCAGCTTTGCTGAACGCGACCCACGCGAACCCATGCCCGGATTCCGTGGCGGATGGCTCCCATCGCCCACTCACCCTCCGTGAACTCTCAACCTTGAAGGGGTCTGAGAGCACATGTGGAGGTGCGGCGCATGCATGAGCATTCGGCCCACTCCGATCGACCTAAGGGTTGACGGCAGGTTTTCACGACGGCCCCAACAAAAGTCTTAACCTCAACTTGAGGTTGAAGGGTGAAGCCGGGTCTGAGCGTTGCAATTGCAACGACTTTTTGCGGGAGGACCCCCATGTACGTGGGGATTCGAAAGACGGGAGTCATATGGCTTGGGCCGTTTCAACCTGATTTTGGAAAACGAGCCAAACGTCTCAAGATCGTCGGCTGAGTTCCGAACCTCACGACAGATATCCCCATGCCCTAGCCAAAGGATCCCTCATGTCAGCCGAACACTCACGTTCGCGTCGTGCAGCTCCGCTCATCGCAGCGCTGCTACTGGCCTCAACGCTTTTTGCCGCTCCACATGTATCGGCTGACCCGGCGCCGCCGGCGGCGGTCCAAACCTCATCCGTCGGTGGCACCACCTTGTCCGGTGTCGTTCCCGACGGAGTCTGTGCCGTGCAGGCTCGAGCCGTAGGCGGCGGTGGTGGCGCCGACTTCGCTACTGGCCCTATCAACCCGGATCCCTCAGTGCACCACGGTGGCTACGGGGCTGATATCACCGGCTCATTTGCAGTGGTGGCCGGCCAGACCTACACCGGCACCGTTGGTGGTGGCGGCGATGGAACCGCGACGGGACCGAACGCCGGTGGCGCCAACGGCGGTGGTGCAGGCGGTAGCGCCAGCTTCCACATCGGCTCCGGTGGCGGCGGCTACACGGACTTCAGCGTCGGTGGGGCTGACCTCATCGTCGCCGGTGGTGGAGGCGGCTCGGGTGGTGGTCACCATGGTGGCGACGGTGGTGACGGCCCGGGTGGTCTCAATGGCGGCGGCATGAACGGCGGTGACGCTGGTGTTCCGACAGGAACCGGTGTTGCGAATATCGGCATTGGTGCCGACGGCCTTCGTGGTCGCGATGCGGACGGCTTTGGCGGAAACTACGACTTCACGACCCCCGGCACTGGCGGCACCGCAGCCGGACCTGGTGCTGCTGGCGTTACCCCCTTCGGCGCAGCGGCCGGTGGCTCGCCTGGTAGCGGACGCAATGGCGGTGCGGGCGGACCCGACCCTGGTCTCGACGCCGGTGGCGGTGGTGGCGGCGGCTACTTTGGTGGCGGCGGCGGAGCTTCGAGCGTCGCCGACGGTGGAAGCGGTACTCGTGGCGACAATTCGGAAAACGTCTCGGTCGGTGGATCGGGTGGCGGCGGCGGTTCGTCATTCATCAGTGACCTAAGCCCTGACGGGCTTGCGACCCCCGGTGTCCTCGACGCCGCCACGCAGGCGGCCGCAGGCGGACCTGGCGCCGCTGGCCTCGCAACGACCAACGGAACCGACGGCCTTCTCAACATCGACTGGCAGCGATGCGAGTACGACCTCACCATCGACAAGACAGCCTCGCCGACGGCCGCCCTGGTTGGTCAAACGGTGACCTACACCATCGTTGTCACCAACAATGGCCCCGACTCGATGACGCGTGGTGACACGGTGACGATTCGTGACAACGTCGCCTCGCTCTTCGCCAATGCACCCACCAACATCGCAGCGACCCACACCACAGTCGGTGCGCCTGCTGGTTTGGACCAGAACCCGGTGACGTGTGTAACGGTGAGCACGACGCCGCTAGAGATCGACTGCAGCCAGCCATTCAGCGCGTCAGCCGCTGGCGAATCCCCGTCAGGCGGTGAGCGAGGTCTCGACGTCGGCGGACAGGTCACCGTCACCTACGACATTCTTATCGATGCCGCTGACGTCACGGGTGGCCTTGTGACGAACGTAGCTGAGGTCATCGATACCGAGGGACCAGCGACCGATGACGCCGAAATCACTCCGGCCCGCGAGGAATCGCACCTCGACGTCACCAAGACCGCCGACACGCCAGTCAACAACGGCGACGGCACCTGGGATCTGACCTACGAGGTGACCGTCAGCAACCCGAGCTCGGTTCCCGGATGCACGAACGATGGCTCCGATGGCTGCTTCCTCATTGACAACACCAACGTCCAGGTTTCGGACCCGCTCCAGAACGTGTGGGGTGCCGATGGTCTGGTCACCGCCGCAGCGGCGGTCACGAGCGGCCCATGTACGGCAACTGCTGCCTACACCGGCGCGGCGCCCGGCGATCTGCTGTCGGGTATCAACACGCTCACTCCAGGCGATACGTGCGTGGTCACGGTGACAGCCACCGTCGACACAGACGACGATCTAGCCGATCCGGCTGCGCTCGGTACGACGACGAACACCGTGTCAGCCGTGTCCTCGGAAGTGACCACTCCCGAGACCGCAACCGCAGACGTCGCGCTAACCGAGAGCCCCGCTCTCGACGTGGTGAAGACCCTCACTGACGGTCCGACGAACCAAGGCGACGGCACCTATGTGCTCGAGTACACGGTCGATGTCACCAATACCGGCGATGTGGTGCTCGAGGATGTACAGGTCACCGACGGCCTGAGCGATCCAGCGATCTTCGGTTCGGCTCTGTCGAACGCAAGTGCAGCAATCGCGAGTGGTCCGTGCGACCTGAACAACACGTTCACGGGCTTTGCCCCGGATCACCTGATCCTCGATGGCGACGACAGCCTTGCCGTGGGCGAATCGTGCTCGATCGTGCTCACGGTCACCGTGACCGTCGATGACGACGACCCGAGCGCTGCATCGATCGACACCGACTACACGAATACCGCAAACGGCTCAGGTACAAGTCCCTCGGGCACTACCGCAACCGGAAGCGACACGGCGACAAGCCAATTCACTGAAGACCCAGCGATTGAGATCGTCAAGACGATCACCAGCGGCCCGACGAACAATGCCGATGGCACGTATGACCTCACCTACGAACTCACGGTGACCAATGCCGGAAACGTCGAACTCGATGACGTCCAGGTCACCGACGACCTCTCGGCGGTGTACGGCGCCGGACTCGTGAGCGTCAACCCGACCGTCATGGCTGGACCATGCGACGAGAATCCGGGCTACACCGGCACTGCTGCCGGGGACATCAACGTTCTCGACGGCGATGACGTGCTTTCGATCCCCAGCGGCTCATGCACGATCGAGGTCTCGGTCGTCGTCGACGCTGCGGCAGGCGCACCCGTAAACAGCGACGTCACAAACATCGCCGGAGCCTCGGGTGACTCACCGTCGGGTGAGAACGTCACCTCGCAGGACGACTCGACGACCCAGTTGCCGGAGAATCCGGCAATCGATGTGGCCAAGTCTGTGAGCGAAAGTCCGACGAACAATGGCGACGGCACGTTCTCGCTGACCTACTCGATCGATGTCACCAACACTGGTGATGTTGACCTCGACGCGGTGCAGATCACCGACGGCCTTGAAACGGTCTTCGGCGGTGCGCTCGTCAGCGCAGCCCAGTCGGTGGCCGCGGGCTCGTGTACCGAGAATGCGGCCTACACCGGGCTTGCACCCAACGCGAACCTGCTGTCCGGGGCCGACACGCTCGGAGTAGGCGACAGCTGCCAGATCGACATTCTGGTCATCGTGACCGTCGACGCAAGCGATCCCGCAGCGGCGGATCTCGACGTCGACTACACGAACACCGCAGACGGTCAGGGCACCGCTCCATCCGGAGCGACGCCGACCGACAGCGACAACGCAACGAGTCAGTTCGCCGAGAACCCGGCGCTCGACATTGACAAGAACATCACCTCCGGCCCTGCCAACAATGGCGACGGGACGTTCACGCTGACCTACACCCTCGATCTCGCCAACACGGGTGATGTCGAGCTCCGTGGCGTCCAGGTGACGGACAACCTCGACACGGTGTACGGAGCCGGCGCATATACCGTCGACACACAGTCGGCGAGCGCACCGTGCGAGCTCGGCGGAACCTACGACGGCTCCGCTACCAATGCGACGATCCTCGATGGCAATGACGTGCTCGCCGTAGGCGACACCTGCGTCATCGAGATCACGGTGACCGTCGATACGGCATCGGCGACAGTCGACCTCGATACCGACTACACGAACAATGCGATTGCAAGCGGCACCTCACCCGGTGGCGAAGCGACGGGCGACAACGACCCGTCGACCACCCAGTTCAGCGAGAACCCAGAGATCGACCTCGTCAAGGAGGTCGTGGGCGCTCCGACGAACAACGGTGATGGCACCCACTCGGTCGACTACCTGCTGACGGTCCAGAACGCCGGCGACGTTCGTCTGGACAACGTGCAGGTCACTGACGGGCTCGAAGCCGTCTTCGGCGCACAATTCGTGTCGGCGACGACCAGCACCGGCCTTCCATGCACCTCGAACCTGGGGTACACCGGCACAGCAGCCGGCGACATCAACTTGCTGGCAGCAGGCACGAATCTTGAAGCCGGTGAGGTTTGTGGCATCAATGTCACGGTCCTCATTTCCGGCGAGAACCTCGGTCCGCACAGCAACCTTGCGAACGCCGATGGTGTAAGCCCCGCAGGGGATGGCGTCAGTGACTCCGACCCTGCAGATGTGACGCTGGTCGAGAACCCGGCAATCGAAGTCACGAAGACCGTGGCGACCGAGCCAGTCTCGAACAATGACGGCAGTTTCACGATGGCGTGGGACGTCGTCGTGGAGAACAACGGCGACGTACCACTCGCCAATGTGCAAGTCGTTGACGACCTCGCTGCAACCTATGTCGATGCCGTCTCCTGGACGGTCGACGAAACGTCGCTCGCGGCGCTCGACGCCTGCACGCTCTCGACCGACCCGTTCACGGGTGCGGCACCGGCAGTCAACCTGTTGACGGGCGCTGACCCACTTGTCGTGGGACAGACGTGCACCATCACCATCGCAGTGACATTCACCCCAGGCGCTGATCTTGGGATCTACACCAATGATGTGACCGCCGACGGAACGTCGCCGGCGGGCACGACGGTCGACGACACGTCGTCCGCTGGTGTCACCGTGGCGGAGAACCCGGCGATCGACCTGACCAAGAGCGTCGTCGCTGGTCCAACCAATGACGGCAACGGCATCTTTGAAGTCACCTACGAACTCGCGTCGACGAATGTTGGCGACGTCCCACTCGACAACGTGCAGATCACGGACGACCTTGACGCCACCTTCGCCGACGCAGCGATTTGGAACGTTGTGTCCGTAGTGAGCGCCGATTGCACGGCGAACGCCGCAGGGTTCGACGGGCTTCCGCTTGGCGATCCCAACTTGCTTGACGGCACCGACTCGCTTGCTGTCGGCGATGCCTGCACCGTGCAACTCACCGTGAGCTTCGACCCTGGCGGTGTGCTCGGCACCTACACCAACTCAGCGACTGCCGACGGCACCAGCCCCGGCGGCCAGTCCGTCGATGACTCGGCCAGCACCGACGAGGTCGTCGAGGAGAATCCGGCGATCTTCGTCAACAAGTTCGTCGTTGATCCTCCCGGCATCGTCAACAACACCGATGGCAGCTACACGGTCACCTTCGGCTCGATTGTGCAGAACACAGGCGACGTACCACTCAACGATGTGCAGGTCACAGACGACCTGACCGTCACCTTCGCAGCCGCCGCTGGCTTCGACGTCGACCCAGCAACCGTCGTCGTGACGTCTGGTCCGTGCACGCCAAACCCAAGTTTCGACGGAAACCTCGACACTGGCCTGCTCACCGGCAGCGATTCGCTGATCGTCGGCCAGAGCTGCCGTATTGAGTTCCCAGTCACGGTCACCAACGGTGACACGCTTGGCTTCACCAACGACGTGGTCGCCGACGGCACTTCGCCGGCAGGCGAAGACGTCGACGCCAATGGTGATGTCGACATCCTCCTACCGGAGAATCCGGAGATCTCGATCGCAAAGGATCTGATCGATCCGCCAGCGGTTGTGTCCAATCAGGACGGCACCTACACGCTGAGCTACCGCCTGGTGGCTGAGAACACCGGCGACGTACCGCTCAACAACGTGCAGGTCGTCGACGACATGTCGGTCACCTACGCCGACGCCATCTCCTTTGCGGTTACCAACGTCACGATCGACCCGCTTGATCCGTGCACGGAGAATGCCGGCTACAACGGAGACACTGACATCACGTTGCTGACTGGCACGGACAGCTGGGCTGTTGGTGACACCTGCACCATCGACATCGAAGTAGTTGTAG
Organism: uncultured Acidimicrobiaceae bacterium; assembly: GCA_964513315.1. Lineage (GTDB taxonomy): Bacteria > Actinomycetota > Acidimicrobiia > Acidimicrobiales > UBA10347 > UBA10347. The sequence goes on from CAZEMU010000028.1 coordinate 6,618, forward strand.
AGCCGGGCGCGGACCTTGGCGCCTACGACAACAACGCAACCGCTTCGGGCACGAGTCCCGGCGGCACGGGCGTCGACGACGTGAGCCAGGACGGAACCGACGCCGATCCCGAGGGCGACGGTCCCGGGAACAACTCGGACCCGACCCAGACATTCTTCACGGAAGGTCCCCAGATCAGCCTGAGTAAGGCGGTCATCGACGGGCCGACCAACAATGGCGACGGCACCTACTCCGTCAGTTACGAGTTGGTGGTCACAAACAGCGGCGATGTGATCCTCTACGGGGTTCAGGTCGAAGACGATCTTTCGGCGACCTACGCCGATGCTGATGCATTCGTCGTCGACGACGTCCGCATCGATGCCGGTCTATGTACCGCCAACGACGACTTCGACGGCACCGCTGGTCCTGGTGGCGACATCGAGACGCTCTCGGGCGGCGACGCGCTTGCCGTTGCCGAGGCATGCACGATCGAGATCGATGTGACCTTCACCCCTGGCGCCTCAGTGCCTGGACCGTACAACAACACCGCCACGGCGGACGGTACGAGCCCTGCGGGCACCAATGTGACCGACGACAGCCAGGACGGCACCGACGCCGATCCCGAAGGTGACGGTCCCGGTGAGAATTCCGACCCGACTCCGGTTCTGGTTTCGGAGAACCCCGAGATTGGTCTGACAAAGGACATCGTTGCCGGGCCGACCAGCAACGATGACGGTTCGTTCAGTCTGACCTACGAGCTTGTGACGACGAACACCGGCGACATCGTGCTCAACGACGTCCAGGTAACCGACGATCTGTCCGTGACCTACGCGGCGGCCGCGGCATGGCAGGTTGATGCTCACCGGGTAGCCAACGGACCGTGTGATCCAGCGCTCACCTATTCCGGCGCAGCGCCGACCGCCGATCTGCTTGACGGCAACGACGTATTGGCGATCGGCGAGAGCTGCACCCTGCAGATCGACGTCACCGTGACCCCAGGTGGTTTCCTGGGCGATTACGACAACACGGCAACGACCGAGGGAGAAAGCCCGGCCGGCACTGGTGTCAACGACGTGAGCCAAGACGGCGCCGATGCCGACCCGGACAACGATGGCCCAGGCAACGACTCGGATCCGACGACGGTGAGCTTCACCGAGTCGCCAGCGATCGAGCTGGTTAAGGCCGTGGTCGATGGCCCGACCAATGATGGCTTCGGCACGTTCACGGTCACGTACGCGCTGGTGTCGACGAACGTCGGTGACGTGCCGCTCAACAACGTGCAAATCACCGATGATCTCGACACGACATTTGACGGCACTGCCTCGTACACGGTCACTTCGGTGACGAGTGCGGATTGTGCTGCGAACTTCCCGGGCTTCGATGGCTCGCCCGCTGGCGACCCGAACCTACTTTCGGGAACCGACACACTGGGCGTGGGCGAGGTGTGCACGGTCGAGCTGGTCGTGGAATTCGTGCCTGGCGCTGTGCTCGGCACCTACACCAACGCGGCCGATACCGAGGGCACCAGTCCCGGCGGTGAGGCGGTCGGCGACTCGGCAAGCACGGACGAAGCTGTCACCGAGAATCCGGCGATTGCATTGGACAAGGACGTTGTGTCTGGTCCGACGAATGATGGTTCGGGCAACTTCTCGATTACCTATGAGCTTGTTTCGACAAACACAGGTGATGTGCCGTTGAACGCAGTGCAGATCGCTGATGATCTGGAGGTCACGTTCGACGGCGTTGATAGCTACACGGTCACACGTGTGACCAGTGCGGATTGTGCTGCGAACTTCCCGGGCTTCGATGGTGACGCCGATCAGAACCTGCTGGCTGGAACCGACACGCTCGCTGTTGGTGAGTCGTGCTCGGTCGAGTTGACGGTCGAGTTCGTTCCTGGCGCTGTGCTAGGTACGTACACGAATGCGGCGACCACCGAGGGCACAAGTCCTGCGGGCGAGTCGGTGAACGACGATGCCAGTACCGATGAAGCGGTCACGGAGAACCCGGCGATCGAGGTGACGAAGAATCTCGTTGCTCCGCCTGGGGCCGTCAACAATGGTGACGGCGCGTACTCGGTGACGTGGTCATCGACGGTGACGAACACCGGCGATGTGCCGCTCAACGATGTTCAGATCAATGATGATCTGGGTGCAGCGTTTGGTGCTGCGACTGCCTGGGATGTTGATCCTGGTGCTGTCGCAGTGACTGCGGGTGCTTGTGCATCGAACGGTGACTTCGACGGTTCGACCGACACCGGTCTGTTGGCCGGTACGGACACGCTTGCTGTTGGTGACTCGTGCACGGTCGAGTTCGCGATGTCGATCACGCCCGGCGTGTTGGACTACACCAACGAGGTCACCGCCGACGCAACGTCGCCGGCGGGCGAATCGGTCACCGATCGGTCCGAAGATGACGTGGCACTTCCGGAGAACCCGGAGATCACGATCGTCAAAGATCTGCTGGATCCGCCAGCTGAGGTCAACAACTCCGACGGCACCTACACGCTGACATGGCGACTGGTCGCCACGAACAGCGGTGATGTGCCACTCGCCAATGTCCAGATCGCCGACGACATGTCAGCGACGTTCGCAGATGCGATCGCGTTCTCGGTCGCCGACACCGACAATGTCAACGCCGGTGACCCTTGCACGCTCGACACTGCCTACGACGGCGTCGGCAGCGACAACCTGCTCGACGGCACCGATACGTGGGCCGTCGGACAGGGCTGCACCATCGACATCGAAGTCGTGGTGACCCCAGGCGCCGACCTTGGCGCTTACACCAACACCGCCACCGCCCAGGGCACCAGCCCCGGAGGGGCTTCGGTGAACGATCTCGATGACGCTGATGCCGGCTTCAGCGAGAATCCAGAGATCAGCCTGACCAAGGACGTCGTCGACGGCCCGACCAGCAACAGTGACGGCACCTACGCCGTCACCTACCAGCTGGTCGTCACCAACACTGGTGATGTCCTGCTGTCGGATGTCCAAGTCGACGACGACATGTCGGTCACCTACGCAGCTGCCAGCTCGTGGCAGGTCGACGCCCACCGCGTCGTCGCAGGCCCTTGTAGCGCAGCGGCGACCTACAACGGCTCGCCGCTGATCGGTGCGCTTGCCGGCGATGACGATCTCGCCGTCGGTGCTTCGTGCACGATCGAGATCGACGTGACGTTTGAGCCGGGCGCATCGCTGCCCGGACCGTACGACAACAGCGCGACCGCCGACGGTACGAGCCCGGCCGGCGCCGATGTCAGCGACATCAGCCAGGACGGCGCCGATGCCGATCCTGAGGGCGATGGGCCGGGTGACAACTCGGATCCGACGCAGGTGCTGGTTTCGGAGAACCCTGAGATCGGTCTGACCAAGGACGTCGTCGACGGTCCGAACAGCAACGGTGATGGCTCCTTCAGCCTCACCTATCAACTGGTCGCGACCAACACTGGCGACATCGTCCTCGACGATGTCAACGTGGTCGACAACCTTGCGGCGACGTTCGCCACCGTCGAAGCATGGTCGGTTGACGCCCACCGGGTTGTCGACGGTCCGTGCGACGCTGCTGCGGAGTACAGCGGAGATCTTCCGGCTGTCGAGCTGCTCGACGGCAACGACACCCTCGTTGTCGGTGCTTCATGCACGATCGAGATCGACGTCACGGTTACACCGGGCGCCGACCTCGGCGTCCACAACAACACGGCTGCTAGCCAGGGCACCAGCCCGGCCGGCACCGAGGTGACCGACAGCAGTCACGATGGACACGACGCCGATCCTGCAGGAGATGGGCCAGCCGATGATTCGGATCCGACCCCAGTGACCTTTGTGGAATCGCCGGCAATCGCGCTCACCAAGGACATCGTCGATGGTCCGGTCAATGATGGCTCAGGCTTCTACGAGCTCACCTACGAACTCGTCGTCACCAACGTCGGTGACGTACGGCTTGAGGGAGTCCAGATCGAAGATGACCTCGGTCTGACCTATGCAGACGCGATCACGTTCATCGCAATGGACGCCCCGGTCACATCGGGTGGGTGCACTCCAAACCTGGCTCCCTACACCGGAACGGTGCTGGGGTCGATCGACCTGCTGAGCGGGATCGACACGCTCGGCGTTGGTGAGAGCTGCACCGTACAGATCTCGGTCCGAGTTCTGCCGGGTGCCGATCTCGGACCCTACGACAACAGCGCGACCGCCGACGGCACGAGCCCGGCCGGCGCCGATGTCGACGACATCAGCCAGGACGGCACCGATGCTGATCCTGATGGCGATGGTGCTGGCAACGACAGTGACCCGACACCGGCCTGGTTTGCTGAGGCGCCGCAGATCTCACTGACGAAGGACATCGTCGACGGACCGACGTCGAACGGTGACGGGACCTACGACCTCACGTACGAGCTCGTCGTGGCCAACAGCGGCGACGTCGACCTCTCGAACGTGCAGGTCGAGGACGACCTGGGCCAGACCTATGGCGCTGCAGAGGCATTCGATGTGCTCGGCTGGTCCGTCGAGAGCGGTGTGTGCGCACCGGCTACTACCTACGATGGCCTGGTCGATCTTGGCCTTCTCAGCGGTGACGACAGCCTGATGGTGTCGGACACGTGCACGCTCCAAATCAACGTCCAGGTGACTCCTGGCGCTGAGCTGGGTCCGTACGACAATTCGGCAACCGCTGCGGGCATTAGCCCGTCCGGTGCTGACGTCATTGACGTGAGCCAGGACGGCACCGATGCTGATCCTGACGGCGACAACGATCCGTCTAACGACGTCGACCCGACGCCGGCTACCTTTAGCGAGCAGCCAGAAATCGGGCTGGCCAAGGCCATTACCGATGGGCCGACACGAGTAGCCGGAAGAGGCTACGACGTCACGTACACGCTCATCGTCGAGAACACCGGCCAGGTACAGCTCGACGAGGTGCAGATCGTCGACTCACTCCAGACCACCTTCGCAACCGCAGAGTCCTGGCAGTTCCAGGGCCATGTGGTGCGTGACGGGGCGTGCTCCCTCAACACCGGCTTCGACGGCAATGCCGACACGAAGCTGCTCAGCGGCAACGGCGTGCTTGCAATCGGCGAGACGTGCACGATCGAGCTCAACGTGTTGGTTACGCCAAGGTCCGGAGCGACATCGGCGTTCGCGAACAGCGCAGACGCCGCAGGCATCTCGCCCGCAGGCACCGAGGTCACGGACATTAGCCAGGACGGCCTGAGTAATGATCCGAACAACCGAGGTGTGAGCGAGAACAGCGCACCTACGGTGTTCGAAGTCGATGTGCCAGAGCCCAAAGGCGGACTCGTCTGGACCGGCCCAGACGAGATCCCACCAGGGTTCGGTAGCCCGTCGACAGGCGGCACGCCCGAGCGGCCCGGTGGCCCGCAAGCGTTCACCACAAACGACAATGGAGCTCCGCTTGCGTACACCGGCTCTAACGCTCGCCTACTCGCGCTCATCGGCCTCGCCATGGTCGTCGCAGGTGCAGCCTTCGTGGCGGTAGGCACCAAGCGCCGCAACGACGACGATGACGAAGATGGCAAGCTCGGTTTGGAATGGAAGAAGCTCGATACCTGATCTGATCCCCTGCTAACCCAACTACAAGACGACAAACACCCCAGGCGACGCCTGGGGTGTTTCTCGTTTGCTTCTGGTGCTACCTCACCGCGACGTTTGGCAGCGGTCGTCGGGCCGCAGGCGTCGAAGGTGCGCCCTGCGCTGTCGCTCTAGCCGCCGTTGGCGACTTCTTCACGGATCAGGTTGAGTGCGCTACCGGCCTTGAACCAGCCGATCTGATCCTCGTTGAGGGTGTGGTTCGCGTGGAACTCAAGGCTCTCGCCGTCGGCCGTGTGCAGCACACAGTCGACGGGCTTGCCCGGTGCGAGCTCGCTGAGCCCGGTGATCGAGATGGTGTCAGACTCGCCAATCGCACCCCAGAACTCAGGGTCGGCAAAGGTGAGCGCCAGCACACCCTGCTTCTTCAGGTTGGTCTCGTGGATACGAGCAAACGACTTAGCGAACACGGCATGGCAACCACGGAAACGAGGCTCCATAGCGGCGTGCTCACGGCTCGAACCTTCGCCGACGTTTTCTTCGCCGATGAAGACCCAGTTGATGCCCTTTTCGTGGAGGCTCTTGGCGATCTCGGGATAGCTCTTGGTCTGACCGTCACTCGGATCGAGCGCCAGCTCGGTTTCGCCGGTGTAGGCGTTGACGACACCCAAGTAGAGGTTGCCCGAGATGTTCTCGAGGTGACCGCGGTACTTGAGCCACGGACCGGCCATGGAGATGTGGTCGGTGGTGACCTTGCCCATGCCCTTGCCCAGGATCGGGAGCTCGAGGTAGTCGTTGCCGTCCCATGCGGGGAACGGGGTGAGCAGCTGGATGCGGTCGCTCGTAGGCGACACGCTGACCTCGATGGCGGAGCCGTCGTCGGGTGGCGAAATGAACATCGAGTCGCCGTCCTCGAAACCGCCAGGTGGCAGCTCGATGGCTTCGCCGACTTCGAGGCGGACCTGTTCGCCGGCGTCGTTCGTCAGCATGTCGGTGCGAGGATCGAAGTCGAGTGTTCCGGCGAGTGCCAGTGCCACAACGGTCTCTGGCGATGTGACGAACGCCAGCGTGGCTGCGTCGCCATCGTTGCGCTTGGGGAAGTTGCGGTTGTAGCTCGTGACGATCGAGTTCGAGGTGCCCTCGATGCCGTTGCGGTCATCTCGCTTCCACTGGCCGATGCACGGGCCGCATGCGTTGGCGAGCACGACGCCGCCGATGGCTTCGAGGTCCTGGAGGAAGCCGTCGCGCTGGATGGTGCGCATCGTTGCCTCGGAACCGGGGGTCACCATGAACGGGACTTTGGCCTTGAGGCCGTTGTCCGCTGCGTGGCGAGCGATTGAGGCCGCGCGGCTGATGTCTTCGTAGCTCGAGTTGGTGCAGCTGCCGACAAGTGCGGCGCTGATCTCGACGGGCCAACCCTTTTCCTTGGCCTCGGCGCCGAGTGCCGAAAGCGGGCGGGCGAGGTCGGGAGTGTGGGGGCCGTTGATGAGCGGTTCGAGGGTATTGAGGTCGATCTCGATCAGCTGGTCGAAGTACTCGCCCGGATTGGCGTAGACCTCGTCGTCGGCGCGGAGGTGATGGGCGACCTGACGAGCAGCATCGTCGATGGCTTCGCGGCCGGTTGACTTGAGGTAGCGGCTGGTTGCATCGTCGTAGGCGAAGATCGAAGTCGTCGCGCCGATCTCAGCGCCCATGTTGCAGATCGTGGCCTTGCCGGTTGCCGACAGGCTCTCGGCGCCGGGGCCGAAGTACTCGACGATGGCGCCGGTACCGCCCTTGACGGTCAGGATCTCGGCAACCTTGAGGATGACGTCCTTGGGGGCGGCCCAACCGCTGAGTTCGCCAGTGAGCTTGACGCCGATGGCCTTGGGCCAACGGACGTTCCAGGCGAAGCCAGTCATGACGTCGACGGCGTCAGCGCCACCGACACCCACGGCGATCATGGCCGCACCGCCAGCGTTCGGCGTGTGGCTATCGGTGCCAAGCATCATGCCGCCGGGGAAGGCGTAGTTTTCGAGCACGACCTGGTGGATGATGCCGGAGCCAGGCGCCCAGAAGCCAGCGCCGTACTTTGCGCAAACCTTTTCGAGGAAGTCGTAGACCTCTTTGTTGGTGTCGGCGGCGGCGAGGAGATCGGTCTTGCCGTCGACGCGGGCCTGGATGAGGTGATCGCAGTGGGTGGTGGTCGGCACTGCGGTCTTGGCCAGGCCAGCGGTCATGAACTGCAGCCAGGCCATCTGGGCGGTCGCATCTTGCATTGCGACGCGGTCGGGGCGCAGATCGGTATAGCTGACACCGCGCTCAAGGCCAGCGGTTTCGGGGTCGTCGAGATGATTGATCAGGATCTTCTCGGTGAGGGTCAGTGCCCGGCCGAGCTTCTCTCGGCCCCAAGCGACGCGTTCGTCAAGCGAGCCGTAGACCTCGTTGACCAGTTCGATCGGTGTTTCGGCAAAGACGGCCATGGCAATACCTCCGAGGGCGAGGGTTGGAAAGTGGTTGACTTGTACCATACAAGTTTGATACAAGTGGCGCTACCTTGTCCTTCGAAGAAGCCGGATGCTGGTGCCTTGCGAGGCGCCAGGTCGGCTGCTTCTGGTAGCTGCCTATGCGTCGAACCTACCGCTATCAACAGATCGCAGAGCGACTTCGCGAGGCGATTTCCCAGGGTGCCTACGGCGACGAGGGCGTGCTTCCGAGTGAATCGGAGTTGTCGGCCGAACACGGCGCGAGTCGGGTCACGATTCGCAAAGCACTGGAGCATCTCCGGGGTGATGGCCTCGTAGACAGTCGCCAAGGGTTCGGCTGGTTCGTGGCCAGTGACCCGTTCCGCCAGTCGCTCGACAGCCTCGAAACGATCGAGGACCAGCTGGCTGCGGCGGGCCGATCCAGCGAGCGGCGAGTCTTGGGGTTCCGGTTCCGGGATGCGCCGAACAAGATTGCCGAAGTGCTCGGGGATGAGGTGCTCGAAGTCGTGCGGCTCAACCTTTCGGACGAGCAGCCGTTCGCCTTGGTCACCGTCTGGTGCAATGCGGCAATCGCGGTCGAGTTGTCCCGCAGTGATGTTGTGGAGTCGACGTTCGTGGATCTGCTGGGTGACCGGCTCGGCAGTGCCAGACAGGTGATCTCCGCAGCCTGTGCGGACGCTGATGTGGCGGCAGCGCTCGCCATCGAAGAAGGGTCAGCGGTGCTTCGGGTGCGTCGGGTCACAAGCGATCGCGACGGCACAAGCGTGCTCGTGAGCGAGCATCTGTACCCGGCGAGTCAGACCGAGTTCGAGGTCACGCTTCGCCATGTGGAAGCCTCCTCAGCCGGCCTGCGATTGGTGGACGGGCCGCAGGGCTAATCGTGCGCCGCGTCCACGGCCTCGTCGTCATCGGCTGGTGCGATACGAAACTCCATCGTGCAGCCGAGGCTTCGCTCAGTCTCTAAGGCCGCTTCGAGCGTCTCCTGGTCCTCCCACAACTCGGCAAAGAGGTGGAGGTGAGCGCGGTCGCCGGGACCGAGCATCTTCGTCGTCGCAATCTCGGACCGTGTGCCGTCGCCCAGGGTCGCCCGAACAAGAAGCGCAACCGACTCATCGGTGCGGTTGTACAGGTCGGGTTCAACACAGGAGCCGACCAGTTCGATCGCGCCCGGATCGAGCAGTGGAGCGTCGGTGAACGATGGCTTGACGCGAGCCCCGCCCGCACCGAAATAGAGCATCGCCAGGACCGTCGTGAGTCCGACTGGGCGCAACCATCGCGAGGCGGAGGACCGGGTCACGAAAGAGCCGTCGGCCGCGAGTCACCGGACATAAGGCCCCCGCACGAGTTTTGTCTTCCCACCGACGGGTAGGAACCTGTACCGAGGTCACCGTCGACCCGCTCGCAAACGACAGGGGTGAACTCGATCCGTCGTCGGTGATGATCCTTGACCCGTCGGGCACGCCCGTGACCGAACTTGTGGTTCCTGGTGAGGGAACTTGGACTGTTGATCCTTCCACGGGTGAGATCACCTTTACGCCCGAGGAGGGTTACGAGGCCAATCCAACACCGGTCAACTACCAGGTGTCGACCCTCGTGCCGCCTCCCGGCGCCACCGAGCCAGCAGTTGTGGAAGCATTAGTCACCGTTGCCTACCTCAATCCTGAGATCAGTCTTTCCAAGGACGTCGTTGCTGGTCCGACCAGCAACGGTGACGGCTCCTTCGGCCTCACCTATCAGCTGGTCGTGTCCAACACCGGCGACATCGTCCTCGGCGACGTCCAGATCATCGACAGCCTCGCCGCTACCTTTGCAACGGTCGAAGCTTGGACTGCCGACGCCCATCGGGTTGTCGATGGGCCATGCGACGCCGCCCCGGACTACACGGGTGAGGTTCCGACTGCAGGCCTGCTCGACGGTAACGACACGCTCCAGGTCGGTGAATCCTGCACCGTCGAGATCGACGTCACGGTTACGCCGGGCGCGGATCTCGGTATCCACGACAACACCGCGGTCACGCAGGGCACCAGCCCTGCGGGCAACGACGTGATGGACGTGAGCCAAGACGGCCACGATGCCGACCCCGACGGTGATGGTCCGGCAGACGATTCTGACCCGACACCGGTGAGCGGGCTCATGGATCTCGAAGTGAGCGATGGATCATGTACCGCCAATCCGGACTACGACGG
>CAZEMU010000028.1:16890-37262 GCA_964513315.1 uncultured Acidimicrobiaceae bacterium
GAGCAGCGATTTGCGGGTGTGTCCATCGACCATCGATGCGATCTTGAACCGGTGGCCATCGCAGAGGCTCGACACGCCTTCAGCTTCGGTAGCGCCGAGCACCGAAGCAAGGCACTGGCGGTGTGCGCCGCAATCATCGGGGAAATACTGGTCTATCGAGCGTTTCGCCTCAGCCAGTTCCTTTCGCAACCGCACCAGCTCGGCCCGCTCATCGGCGTTCAGCGCTCCAGGAGCGTCACGCTTCAATCTGAGGAAGTTCGGGATTTGTAGCCCCGCTGGCTCATATTCGTCTGTCCAAGGCCGATTGCTGAAGCCATGACTGCTCCGATGGCGCTGGCGCGCCGCCTCGTCATCTCGCTGCTCGCCGCAAGCGGACTTCTCTTCGCGGCATGTGGCGGTGACGCTGCCGATACCGAACTCGCCACAGTCGACGACGGCTCAAGCGTCGCGATTGATGACGACCGCCTCCTCGACGATGCCGAGCTCGGTGTGGAAACCGATGGGCCGATCGATCTCAACATCGTGGGCGGCGATGCTGACGATGGGCCGATTCCCAAGGCGGTCGCGCCCCCCGCTCCGAGCGCATCTGCATCGCCTGCTGAACGCCAGCGCCTCCAAGAACTCGGTCTCGTCCGAGACGATGCTCCTGCCCTGCCAGCGATCCCCGGTGCCGAAGGCGACGACAGCGGCGATGATCCGGTCGAAGTCGATCCCGCTGTCGAGCAACCTCAGGCTCCACGTGCGGACCTCGACCAGTTCCCCACGGACATCCCGGTCATCGTGCCCGGTGCGCCCAGCAGCGCAACATCTCCCAATGCCGCACTATCCGGTACCGATGCCCCCGCGTTTGGCTCTGCCGACAGCTCACCCGGCTCGGATGGCGGCTTCGCTGTGGTTGACGCCCAGGCTGACCTTGGACTTCCTGGCGGTGACAACGCCGTGACGCTGCCCGATGAGAACGTCTTGAGCGATGCGTCGAGCGGCGACGATGTCGTCGTGCAAGGGCTCGCGATCGAAACCGTCGAACAGTGCGCATCCGGCGGTCAGTGCTCGGACCTCGCGCTGATGTCCGGCGACGGCGTTGGCGACGCCGCTGGAGCAACGGGCGAAGATGGCGCTAGTGGCGAGGCGGGCGTTGAGGCGGACCCCGACTCGATCGATGATCACTGCGACGCTCGCCCCTACGACCGTGGCTGTCCGCTGCCGGTCGTCGATGCTGCTGGCCGTGCGTTTGGTGATGAAGGTGGGGACGAAGTTGTCCAAGACGCTCGCCAGGGCGAAGGCGAGGGTGTTGATGTGCCACAAGACGTGATCGATGCGCTCCTGGCCCCAGTGGACAGCGATGGCGACGGCATTGGCGAGGCACCGGATGCTGACGCTGAAGATGGCCCCGGGCTCGACGGCACCGACAGCGACGCCGACGCCGATGGCAGTGCTGGCAACACCGACTGACCCTTCCCGCCGGGTGGCGTTGCGCTAACTCGGTCCCCAAGGTCGAGCACGAGCCGCAAGTGGATCTTGATCCACTTGCGGCTCTTTCGCGTGCGTGCTCACGACAGCGAACCGTGCGTGCTGCGCGGCCGGTGAACAACCGGTGGTATCGGCCCGAAGGTCAATGAAATCAAGGGTCTTGGGGCTTTCAGCCCAGGTGAGTGCTTCATCGATTCAGGCCGAATGGCCCCCCGTGTGTGTCTTTAGGCCTGAGTTATAGAGCCGACAGATGTACGTCGACTTACGTCTCAGAACAAGGACACGATGATGCTTGCACCCCACCGGCGCACCGCTCGAACTTCACTACTCGTCTTCATAGTGATGGCCATGCTTGCCACCACTACGTTGCTGGCAGGCGATGCCACTGCGGACGACAACCCAGCGACCGACGGCTTCTCGATGACCTGCGACGTGCAGCCATCGTTTACGCCCGACACCGTCACCGAAGCCGGCGTGCCCGGCGTCGTGGCCGGTGAGTCGATGACTTTCTCGAACCGGCTCGTGCTCGACCCGGGCACGATCTACCAGGACATCCTGGAGCGGCCCGACGGCTCGATCTACTACGCCAGCTATCTCGAGTTGATCGACCTTCCGTCGAACGTGCTCGTGGACTCGCTATCGGCACAGTTCACGATCGACGGCGTCGCACAGGCACTGCTCAATCAGTCGACGCCCGATCCCTCGAGCTTCGTGCTTGAGACCGTCCCGTCAGGCGGCAACACCATCTACCGGATCTTGTTCCCGGGTGATGAGGCACAGATGCTCGCCGACCAGTCCGGTGAAGGACTCCCAAGCTGGTCGGTGGGACCAGCTGCGCAGACCTTCGAGCTGAGCTTTGAAGGCACCATGCCTCTTGGCAGCCTCCGCGGCACCGTCGAGCCGGGCGCAGAGTGTTTCGCCTCACTGTCGACCGGCCCGTCCAACCGCGACACCGATCGCCCTCGCACCGCAGTCGTCGTCGTTGAACCCGAGATGACCGTCCAGAAGCGCACCGCACTCGACAACGCCTACCAAGCCGGTGGACTCGTTTCCTTCGATCTCGTTGCGAATGTTCCCGTTGTCGACAACGCAACGCAGTTCCACGCAGTCGCTGCCCCTCAGGATGTCGTCCTCGTCGACAACGTGCCACTCGAGATGGCACCTGCCGCTACCGACGGAACCCTCATCCCGACCGGTGGCACAACGACCGGCGGCGGTGTGTGGGACGAACTCGCCCGCACGGTGACCTACAGCCTCGGTGCCCTTGCGCCGGGCTCAGACACGGTGATCACCGACATCTTCATGATCGACCCGTCCACGCCGCAGGCGACCAACATCACCAATGAGGTGTGCGCAAGTTTCACCACCCTCGGCGAGCCCGCCGAGACCCGCCTTGATGGCGGTTGTGACACTGCGCTTGTCACCACGGTGTCACAGAGCCCGAGCGTCACCAAGCGTGCGCTGCGCATCCCCGATGGCGCCGATCTTGATCAATACGGCCTTGAGCTTCCTTTCTGGTTCGAAGTCACGGTTGATCTCCCTGCTGGCGTGTCGTACGAGAACTTCACGATCCTCGACCAGCTACCGGACGGCTTTGTCTTCAACTCCTATGTAAGCGACGACTGCCAACTCGCCGGTGCAACGTGCGTTCCGGCGCCGCCACTTACCGAGACGGTGTTCCCTGCCGGCAACGGCACCACCATCGGCTGGTACCCCAACTCGGTGCCATTTGACGCCGCAGCCCGCACCTACACCTTCCGCTACGAAGTTGAACTGGCGCCGACCTACGGCGACGGCACCCCCGTCTCGTTCAATGACGTGTTCGAAAACCAGCTCTCGGTCAACTGGAACACCGTTGACCGCCTCGGTGCAGTTCCTCCAGCGACGGCATCGCCACCGCCGTTCGACCTCATCCTCGAAACCAGCGACATCGTCGAATATGACCGTCCAATCCTCGTTCTCGACAAGGTCGTCGATACCTCGGATGGCGTCTCCGCCGATACGACCCGTGAGCCATGGGACTACGAGCTCGGCAAGATCGCGACCTTCACCCTTGAGGTCGAAAACCAGGGTTCCACCGATGCCTACAACATGGATATCGTCGATTCGCCGACTGGTTTCGCGATCGACGTCGCCACGGTTCTGATCGATGGCGTCGCCTGTGGTACCTGCACGATGGTCGGCGATGACCTGACCCTCACCGTGCCTGGCCCGCTCGCCCCAGGCGCAACGATCGTCATCACCTATGACGCCGCCGCAAGCGCCAATGGCGAAATCGACAACGCGGCCAGCGTCCCGACCTACGAGGATGAGTTCGCGACCGCATATACCGAAAACCCAGCCGATACCACCGGCCTGCTCATCCCGGAGCCAGTTCTCGAGCTCGCCAAAGACAACGGTGACATCACCTCTGGTTTCGCCAACACCCGTGGCACCCGCTACCCGTTCGTCTTCACGGTCACGAACCCCTCAGCGACCACTGCCTACACCCCGGTAGTGACCGACACGCCTCCGGCCGGATTCTGCAACTTCGACGGCGGCCTCGATGCCTCGGCAGCTGGCACAGCAACCGAAACGTCTGCAGGCGTGTGGGCACTCGATGCACCGGTCGCTCCTGGAACCTCGGTGCAGTTCACCGCATGGCTCGAGGTCTGTGACGAAATCGAACCGGGCACCTACGTCAACACCGCAGATCTGACCTGGTTCGATCTGCAAGACAACGTCGACGAGAACGGCGATGCCTACACCGACAGCGATGTCGCCGACATCGTGCTCGTCGGACCCGAGTTCAAGGTTGAGAAGACCCCTGCCGTTTCCGCTGGAGCAACGTTGCGATGGTCGATCGACACTGACAACGACCCACCGGATCCCGACGGTCTCGATCTTGACGAGCTCAACGGTGGCGTCTGGACGATCATTGTCACCAACGAAGGAACCGCACCGATCGGCGGCTTGAACGTCGTCGACCCGATGCCGCAACCGTTCGAGTACCTACCCGGCTCCGCGACCGTGACGTGGATTCCGTCCTCGGCCGCAGACACCTTCACTGACAATTCGGTGAGCGCCGGAAGTGGCGCCGTCTGGGAAGCCGATGGTTATGGCACGGTCGCCGACTTCACCATCGGGCAGCTCGCACCTGGTGCCGAGATCCGCATCCAGGTCCCGTTCGTGCACAACGGTGAGGATCCTGACGGAGGCGCGCTAACTCGCCTGAACACCGCCGAGGTCCGAAACGAGAACCTTGACTACGACGCTGATGCGCATAGCGCACAGGGCGAATACACCCTGATTCCGGTCGAAGCTGGCCCGTTGGTCTCCAAGACCGTCGCCGAAGACTCGGCCACGCCTGGCATCGGCACGGAATCGGTCGAAGGCCAGCCTGGCGGCCAGTTCGACTTCGCTATTGAGGTCACGCTGCCGACCAAGTCGACGACCTCCCTCCACGACGTGTGGATCCTCGACACGCTCCCCGATGGTTTGTTCCCAGTGAACGAGCCAGTGACCGGAGCAGTTCCGAACGCTCCGGCAACCGGTTGGACCGTCTCGTGTACTGCGAACTGTGGCACCGGTGCTAGCGCTGGCGGCCAATACCTGGGTTCACAGCCGGGTTCGAATGGCACCACCGAACTCGCCTGGTGGTTCGACGAGGTCGTTCCTGACGCGTCCGAACTGCCGATCGTCTACCTGGTCACCTTCCGAGCCGAGGTCGACACGACCTTCGACAACGGCAACGAGATCATCGATGGCTTCGACGAACCACTCGTGAACATCGTCGAGCCGATCTTCAATCGAGATGCATCCTTCCCCGGCGGTACCGGCGACAACATCGTTGCCACGCCTGCTGGCGTGCCGAATCCGGACACCTTTGAGCGGATCTACCCCCTCGACCCCGCTGATATCGACATCGTCACGCCACGAATCGACCTCGACAAGATGGTCCAGCGCGAAGTCGTTCCTGGCGAAGGTCTCGTGGAGATCACTGAAGTCACCGCCGGCGACACGTTCACCTACACCGTCACCGCAACCAACAACGGCACTGGTGACGCCTTCGACATCGACATCAACGACACGCTCGGTACGCCAACCGAGTGGACCGGCCCGAACTTCATGTCCTGGGACATCGGAACCCTAAACACGAGCCCCGCAGGCGTGACCTGCAACGTGTACCAGCCCGATCCGGCGAACGCCGTCGAGCACATGCTCTGCGAGTATCCCGGACCGTTGGCTCCTGGTGAGTCCGTCGTGATCACGCTCGAGGCGAGCACGGTTCCCAACGATGAGTTCTTCGCTCAAGCGTCTGCGAACAACTACGACCCGATGATCATCCGCAACGAGGCGACCGCCCCCGAGTACTGGAACGAAGCCGGTGAATCCGGTCTCTCCTTCTCTGTCGGCGAAGCCAACACTCGTATCTTTGCGTACACGCCAATGGCCGAAATCGACTCGGCCTGTGTTTCGGGCCTTGTCGAAGCGCCTGTGGGCACCGACGTCCAGTTCTGGACGGTTCTTGGTAACGGCGACCGCTTCGACGTTGCGGGTAACCCCGACGGCGACCGAGTGCTGATTCCGAACCCAACCGAGGATCTCGACGGCGACGGCTATCCGGATGCCGGTGTTGGACACGAGCCCGAAGTCCGCATCACGCTGCAGGACAAGTTCACGTTCCAAGGCATCACGGCGACCGGTCCGGGCGTCGGCGACCCGACGTATTCGGCCTTTGTCCCGTTCACCGCTCCTGACCAGATCCTCACACCTGGTGACCAGGGCGCAGGTACCTACACGCTGGTGTGGGACGCCGGCACGCTCGACAACATTCCCCATGTGCCGAACCACACCCACGAGGGCAACTTCCGCCCCCATGAGGACTCGACAATTCCGACCGACGGTTCGTTCTTGCCCCATTACGCGTTCCTCATCGACGTCACCAAGACCGAAGCTGGCGGCGGCACCATCTGGTCTGAGTTGATCTTCCAAGACGCCGCCGGCAACTTCGACCGTGGCACCAGTGTTGGCGAACCATTCACGTTGGCCGAGAAGCATCGCCAGGGCTGCCCCGGTGGTCCGCCCCCTCAGGTGTGGAAGTACCCAGACACCGAAGACAACGTGCGCCTGCTGCCCGGTGGCATCGATGAGTTCGTGATCGTGATCCAACAACCCTTCGACGATGCAGTGCCCACGACGTTTGTGGACAAGCTGCCGCCTGGCCTCAGCTACCGCGGCGATCTCGACCCGGCCGACCCTGAGTACGCAGTCGCCACGATGGACACCGTCCCAGCGACCTGGCCTGCCGGATCAACCCTGGAGGACTACTTCGTCTCGTCGACGTCCGATCAGAACGGAACGACGATTACTTGGAACCCGCCGGATCTTCCGACCGGCCTGTCGAGCGACCCGAACGCTGGGGGAGCGGACACCCGTCATGTCATCCGGATTCCGGTCAAGGCTGTCAGCCCTGCTCCGTTCCCGAACGAATTCGCCGTCAACAGCTTCGAATGGGGTGCCGACGGCAGCCCGGTTATCGATAACGGCGCGATCTTCATCGAATCCGAAGGCAAGCCATCGATTGAAAAACGAGTCGACGAGAGCGCCAAGCTCTACGGCGAGAGCTTCCAATACACGATCGACATCACACTGCCCGCTGGCTATCAGGGGCGTGACGTCATTGTTTACGACGAGATCAACCGGTACTCAAACTGGGAGACCGACGTCTCGCTCCAGGCGGGCAGCACCAACTGGGCCAGCAACTCGTGGCGTTTCCCCTTCGCCGGTGTCGGCAGCTTCCATACCGCTGCTGCTGGTGAAGTCGCGCACTTGAGCTACCCGTACAGCCCAGCAGAGATGGAGCTGGGCGACTACGTGTCACACGTTTGCCTGTCGGGCTGTGGCGATCCTGCAGACCAGATTGACATCGTGCCGTTGCCACCAGACACGCTCGATACGGCCGGCACATTGCCAATCTCTAGTGCCAACCCCGAGGTGCTGAACCGCAACGGCGCCATTGGCTGGTACCTGGGTGATATCGACCCTGCAACCACTGATCGTGTCCTCCGCTTGGTCTACGACGTCGAGGCTCCGACGCTCGATGAACAGCGCCAGCGCTTGGTCGACCTCGCCCCTTCGAGCTGGCCGACCGGCATCGCCGATCCGCTCTTCGACGATCGCGACTCTCGCTACTTCCAGGAACTGAGCCATATTCGCTTCCCGAACCTTGTTCAGATCCGACACTTCACCTCTGATGATGCGACGCTCGGTACGTGGGAGGGCGCAAGCGACGACGACTGGGAGACAGGCAGTAATGCCTGGCTTGACCGTGTCGGCTCGTCGATCATGCTGAACCAGACCGACGAACTCGTGTCGGTGTCGTATCCGATCATCGACATGACCAAGCAGTGTGGCGCCATTGGTGGAACCTCGGATCCGCTCCAGATCACACGCCCCTCGGTCACCGCAGTTGGCACGCCAAACGTGGAGTGCACCGTCAGTTTGATCAACCGTTCACCGGTCGAGGCGTTCGACGTGAACGTCACCGACCAGCCAATCAATGGAGATGCCTGCAACTGGGCCGCCGTTGTCTACTGGGGCGAGTATTCGCTTCGCAGCGCTGGACGCGAGAACTCCGGCAACGCGTGGCACCCCTCCCGGTCTGCCTCGGGTACTGGTGTGTATGAACCAGACGACCCGAATGCGTCGCTGTACAACTGCGAAATCGACGGCCTCGCTGCACAGCCATCGAGCGGCGCTGTCGCGACGACGGCGGGCGACTTCCCGATCGCGTGGGACCTGCAGATCGGCGCCGAAGACACCGAGACGCTGACCTATCAGATGCGTATCGATGGCTGGACCGAGGCCCCTGCCGACACCCAGCACCTCTGGGGCGGTACGTGGCAAGGCCAGGGCATGTGGTTCAACGAAGCCCGTCTGGCCCCCTGGGCCGGTGTTGCTGACGGCGAGACCATCGGCTCCGAGGTCATCGTGAGCGACCATGTCGCCTTCGACCAATCGTTCATCAATATCCGCAAGGCGCCTTATCCCGAGGGTCGCAACCCGTGCACCGACGCAGCGCCGTTCATTCAGTGGAACCAGCTGCCCGATGCGAACTACTCCAACCAGGTGTTCTGGAACAACTTCGGCACCGCAGGCTTCGACCCCGACGGCCGCTATGGCAGCGAGATCCGTACGCAAGGCAATGACTACTGTGACGATCCATTGATCCCGCCGGATCAGTTCGTGTCTGCCTACAGCTACTCAGATTCCGTCAACTGGCCGATCATGCTGACCTGGTTCTGGCGCAGGAGTAACACCTATGTCGGAAACTTCGACAACTACGAGACCGCCGTTCCAGGATCTGGCAACGGTTGGACCGCCGACTTGCGCAACGTCGATGTGTGGTCGCCGCAGTACTACGCACGGCCGACCGAGGCGTACCGCTGGTCGATCGACCTGCGAGTCGACGGTCTCCAACACCTGAGCGACATCGACATCACCGACACCTTGCCCGTGGGCTGGGAGTACGTACCTGGCTCGGCGACCATCCTTGATGGCAATTGGCTGCTGGGCATTCCGACGACGGCTCGTTATGACAGTGACCTTGGTTTCCAGACCGGTTACGGCGAGATTCCGCTGCCGGATCCATCGACGGCGAACCCGCCTGACGGCACCCCCGCTTGTCACGCCGACTCGAACAACCACTCTGGTGGTCAAACGATGACGTGGAACTTCGAACGTGATGGTGGCGGCTCCGGCGATCAGCCGTGGCAGTACCAGTACGTCGATGCCTCGACCCGCTACAGCCGTTACGACGACACTTCGACGATCATCGGCGGACAACCTGTTCTGGGCTTCGGTCAGAACGCACAGGGTTGGAGCGGCAAGAACAACAACATTCGCATCCACTACTACGCAACGCCTCTCGCTGAAGTGTTCGACTGCGACCCGGACCCCACGTCATCGCAGCCGTTCCTCATGGAGAACAACGTTTCGGTCAGCGCGATCCGCGAGAACCCGGCTTCAGGCCAGGGCTTCGAGCTCACCGACCGCTTCGACGTCGTCGTGCCGGTCATCAACCCGGTGAACTTCGAGAAGCTCCCCGACGACGACTACGTCTCTGACGACACGACGGCGTACTTCACGATTCTCTTCGAGAACAACCTCTCCGAATCGGTCCTGAACCTGCCCGTCACCGATGAGTTGCGTGCATCGTTGCCGCCGCTGCCTGGCGGTGGCTATGCGTGTGGCACCGCGACGGCGACGATCGACGGCGCCCCGACGGTCATCACCGAAACCCAGTGCGACAATCCGTTGTCACAAGCGACGGATCTCACGTGGGTCATCAGCGAGATCGCCCCCAACGAGACGTTGGAGATCACGATTCCCGTCATCATCCCAGAGGACGAGACCAACTCGCTGCGCTGGGACAACACCGCCAGCACTGTGGTGAAAGAGTTCTTCAACTCACCGTTCACCGACGATGCACGGATCACCGTGCTGAACCCGTCGCCGCCTCCTCCGGCGAGCAAGACCGTGTCGCCTAACCCGGCGACGGTCAACGACCTGGTCACCTACGAAGTCAGCTTCACCGCTGATGCGCTGCGGGTCTTCATGGACCTTGCCTACATCGACACGGTGCCCGACGGTCTGACGTTCGTCGATCACCTCGGTGTGTCCTGTTCGGGCGGTTGCCCGAACGGCTTCACCGCTGATGACGTCATCACCATGACGCCACAGACGAATGCCGATGGCAGCACGACCCTGATGTGGTGGTTCGGCGATATGCCGGGCTCGAACCAGGCCCACACCTGGACGATGACCTACACCGCTCGGGTCGACGCGACCTATCGCGACGGTTCCGACGTCGTCGACGAGGACGAGCTGGTGAATATCGTCAACGGATACTCGAACCACGAGAACCTGATCGACGGCGATCCTGCCGGTCTGCTTGACCCATCAGCGTGGGCAGGTTCTGAGTTCGCTCCATCGACCGGACAAGCCACCCTCGATATCGAGGAACCGGAGCTCGCAATCACCAAGGGTGCCGTCTCCGACGTCACCCCGGCTGATGGCTCGGCAACGATCACGTTCACGGTCAACGTCGAAAACGTCGGTGGTATCGATGCCCACAACGTGGTGGTCAATGACACACCGAACCTTGCGCTTGAGAACATTGTGCTGCCAAACGTCGGACTGCATCCGAACGCGGTGATTACCGCGGGCTGGACTGCCATTGCCCCTGAAGTCAGCTGGTTCATCACCACCCTGCCTCAGGGCGAGACGGCGACGTTCACGTATACCGCTGAGGTGAAGGACACCTTCCTGGTCGACGGCCAGTGGGTTGCTCTGAACGAAGCCAACATCGCCGAGTTCTACGCCCGACCAGGTGTCGAACAAGACCCTGACGATCGTGGCTACGTCGGCGACAGCGCCGTTGCCGATCTTCCCCTCGCCGCACCAGCGGTCGAGATCGAGAAGTTCGTGGGCGGCTGTAGCGACGAGTTCGCCTTTGCCGAGTTGGGGCAGCCCACCGCATGGTGTCTCCGCATCAGCTCGAGCGGCGACACGACTGCCTACAACACCAGCGTGACCGAGGTGCTCCCGTACCTCTGGACCTACGACGCTTCTTCGGCGGCCGGTACTGGCTGGGCCCCATATGATCCAGCGATCAGCACCGCCAGCGGCGTGCAGACCCTCGCTTGGGACCTGGGCGACATGGAACCCGGCGATGTCATCGACATCGAGTTCACGGCAACGCCTGGTGACGGTTCTCCTGAGGTCGTCACCAACTGGGCATCAGTTGAGATGCAACAGGCAGACGGCACGCCGTACCCGATTACGATTACCCAAGCGCGCGACCGCAACCCGGCCGTGGCCTCGATCGGCCGATTCGGTCTCGAGATCGCCAAGACTCCAGACCGCCAGGAATGGGGACATCTCCCCGCTGGCGGCGTCGTTGCATGGGATCTCACGATCACCAATCCAGCTGAGGACACGACCAACACGAATCTGACGGTCACCGACTACCTGCCGGCGCCCCTCACCTTCAACGCCTCCACGAGCGCCGATGCTCGGGTCTCCGCGCCAGTCGTGGGCACCCCTGGCGCTGGCCCTGGCGGCACCACAGAGATCACGTGGACGATCAGCGACCTCGGTCCTCTCGAATCCGTCGTGATCGAGCTTGACGCCAACTCGACCGGTGGCGAAGTGCCACTGCAGTGGTACATCAACGATGTCGAGGTCACCTCGGACCAGATCCCCGACCTTGTGGCCAACCAGGCCAAGGTCCGATTCTACGAGCCAGCCTCGGTCGGAGACTTCGTCTTCGCAGACGCCGATGTCGACGGCATCCAAGATGTAGGCGAGCCTGGCGTCAACGGCGCCATCGTGACGCTGCTTGACAGCAATGGCGACCCGCTCTACCGCAATCCAACGACGGGCGTGATCTACACGAGCGCCGAATGGAATGCGCTTGATCCTGTTGAGCAAGCCGCTGCGCCGATCATGCAGATGGCAACTCAGAACGATCCTGACACCGGCCTGCCCGGCTGGTACGAGTTCGCTGAGCTGCCGCCAGGCAACTATCAGATCGAATTCGATCCGACCCCGACCGGCCTTTGGCCGACCATCGATGAGCAAGGCACCGATGACGCCCAGGACAGCGACGCCAACCGCTTTACTGGCCTGAGTCATGTCTTTGCACTCTCGCCAGGTGAGAACGACCCGACGATCGATATGGGTCTGATCACGCCGGAGCAGTTCGATGAGTCGCTGGCTGGTGTTGATGTCGAGAAGTGGACCGATGGCGTCCAGGCCGATATCGAGCCTGGCCCTGCCCTCGTGCCCGGCGACGCAGTCGTGTGGACGTACCAGGTCACCAACAGCGGTTCGACCTCGCTCGTGAACATCCCGGTGACCGACTCGGTCGAAGGCGACGCAATCTGCGACGTCGACGGCGACGGCACGTGGGATGGAACGAACCTGATTCCATTCCTGCTGCCCGGCGAAAGCCGCAACTGCTACATCACCGGCGTTGTCGGCGATGTTGCTGGTGCGGGAACCGGCCAGTATGCGAACACCGCCGAGACGGCCGGCACGCCTGTGCTTCCCGACTTCGACACGTGCGGATGTGACCCTGACGATCCTTCGTCGTGGCCAACCGACCCAGCGGAGAACGAACCAGCAGTTGGTTCCGATGGCGTGACGCCGCTCGCCGACGTCACCGATGACGATCCGTCGCATTACTTCTCTGCCAGCCCGAGCCTCGATATTGAGAAGGACACCAACGGCTTCGATGCCGACACGCCACAAGGTCCCGTCGTCATCGAAGGCGAGACTGTGACCTGGACCTACGAAGTCGAGAACACGGGCAACACCGCCCTCGACAACGTGACGGTCACCGATGACCAAGGCGTGACCGTGGTCTGCGACGTCAACGACGACGATGTCTTCGACGATGCAACCGGCGCCGTGATCGGCTTCATGTTGCCGGGTGACACGGTCACCTGTCAGGGAACGGGCACGGCTGCAGTCGGTCCATACATGAACGTTGGCGCAGTCACGGGCGATCCCGTGCTGCCAGATCCAGCCACGTGTGGCTGCGATCTCACCGATCCAGACAGCTGGCCAGACGACGAGTCCGTCTTCACGTCGGCGCTCGACCCGGCAGGCGATCCACTCGAACCGGTCACCGACGATGATCCGTCGCACCACCTCGCCGCCGAGGCAGAGATCGACATCGAGAAGGACACCAACTTCGTTCAGTCCGATCTCCCTCCGGGCGATCCGATCCTGAACGGCGATGCAATCACCTGGAGCTACGTCGTCACGAACGAAGGAACGACCGCACTCCTCAACGCAACCGTGACCGACTCTGACCCCGGCATCACCGTTGACTGTGATCCAAGCTCGCAGGTCACGAACGTGATCCCGCTGCTCCTGCCGGACGAGTCCGTGACCTGTGTCGCCACTGGCACAGCGGAGCTGGGTGGCTACGCCAACACCAGCGACGTGGTCGGCACCCCGGCCTTCCCGGCTGATCCTTCGATCGATCCAACCGATCCTGACGCTTGGCCGAACGATGCCGATGACTACACCGCCACCGGTACGCCAGACGTCGACGACACCGATGACTCGCACTACTACGGCCACGAAGGTGGCTTGGAGCTCGAGAAGTCGACCAACGGCATCGATGCTGATCTGGAGCCCGGCGTGGCGCTCGATCCAGGCGATGCAGTTGTGTGGACCTACACAGTCACCAACACCTCGAACCTGGTCATGCTCGACGCAACCGTGCTTGACAGCGACATCGGTGCAGCCATCGACTGTGGTGCAGGCACCAACGTCATTGCCATTCTGATGCCAGGTGACACCGTCACCTGTACGTCGACAACCGCAGCAACAGCGGTGGCCGGTCAGTACCACAACGACTCGACCGTCAGCGGCCTTGGCTCGCTGCCGACCGATGTCACCGCCCCGGGCGTCGACCTCGACGATCCCGACACGTGGCCAACCGATGCAGCCGACTACACCCAGTTCGTCGATGCACCATTCACCGACGATGACCCATCCAACTACTTCGCCCTCGCAGGCGGACTCGAGTTGGAGAAGTCCACCAACAGCGTCGACAGCGATAGTGCGCCAGGGGAGCAGATCCTCGAAGGCGCACCGGTCACCTGGACCTACGCAGTGACGAACAACTCGAATGCTGTGATGATCAACGTCCTCGTCGAGGACTCTGATCCGAGTATCACGGTTGACTGTGGCGACGGTTCAGACCGCATCCCCGTGCTGGCGATCGGCGAAACGGTTGCCTGTACGGCGACCGGCACCGCCGAACTCGGCTTGTACATGAACGACTCCGACGTTGTCGGCCAGCCGGCAATCGAGGATCCCGAGAACCCAGGTGGTCCTTCGGACGACCCAGGTAGCTACGTGCCAACCGGCCACACCTCGACCGATGAGGATCCGAGCCACTACTTCGGTTCGGAACCAGCCATCGACATCGAAAAGGCCACGAACGGCGATGACGCTGACACCGAGGTCGGACCGATTCTCGACGAAGGCGCAGCCGTGACGTGGACCTACGTGGTCACCAACACCGGCAACGTGCCGCTCGGCGATGTCACCGTCACCGACAGCCAGGGCGAGACCGTGGTCTGCCCGGTCTCGGGCGACAACACGATTGCGCTCCTCCTGCCCGGCGCTTCGGTCACCTGTGAGGCCACGGGAACAGCGGAGCTGGGCCAGTACGAGAACATCGCCGACGTGACTGGCACGCCGGTCGAGCTCGACGATCCTGCTGCCGACCCGGCCGATCCGGCCAACTACAGCCCATCGGGCCTCGACGAGGTCACCGACGACGACCCATCGCACTACATCGCTCACGATGGCGAGGTCATGATCGTCAAGACGACCAACGACGTCGATGCAAACACCGCACCTGGCGCTCACATCAACATCGGCGACCCCGTCGTCTGGAAGTACACCGTTGCCAACACGTCGGACACTCCGCTCGTCGATCTGGTCGTCACCGATGACCAAGGCGAAGAGGTCGACTGTGGCGACGGCTCGAACTCCATCGACGTGCTGCTCCCTGGCGAGACGCACATCTGTACCGCTAGCGGCGTTGCCGGTGCCGGTCAGTACACCAACGTCGGCGACGTGACCGGTCTGCCTGGTCAACCGAACGGCGAGGGCGGCTTCGAGCCGATCCCTGGCGTCGATCCCGTCACTGATGACGATCCGTCGAACTACCTCGGCCACACGCCAGGTATCGACATCGAGAAGGACACGAATGGTCTGGACGCTGACGACACCGTCGGTCCTGTCCTCGCCCCTGGCGACCCCGTCACGTGGACCTACGAAGTCACGAACACGGGCGACGTCCCACTGACCGATGTTGTGGTCACCGACAGCCAAGGCGAAACCGTCATCTGTGCCGTCAGCGGCGACAACACCATCGCTCTGCTCCTGCCTGGCCAGGAGATCGAATGTCAGGCAACCGGGGTTGCGGCCCTTGGCGCCTACGAGAACATCGCCGACGTGACCGGCGTGCCGTCCTACCCGACGGCGCCGACACCTGGTTGCTGTGACCCTGCTGATCCAGGAAGCTGGCCGACAGACGCAGCCGACTTTGCTCCGACCGGTCAGGACGATGTGATCGATGACGATCCTTCGCACTACATCGCTCACGATGGCGATGTGCTGATCGAGAAGTCGACGAACAGCCAGGACGCCGACGTGGTTCCTGGTCCGATCGTTGACGAAGGAAGCACCGTTACCTGGACCTACGCCGTGTCGAACACCTCGGACACGACGCTGATCGACCTGATCGTCACCGACGACCAGGGCGAGGTCGTGGACTGTGGCAATGGCACGAACCGGATTACCGAGCTCGCTCCAGGTGCCACGCACTACTGCACGGCGACCGGAACTGCGGTCGAAGGCCAGTACGCCAACATTGGTTCAGTGACCGGCACGCCGGCCATGCCGAACCCAGTCGGTGGTGGCTTCCTCTCGATCCCGGGCGCTGATCCAGCGACCGATGACGATCCATCCCACTACTTGGTCGGTGACCCCGCGATCGACATCGAGAAGGACACCAACGGCGACGACGCTGACAACACCACGGGGCCATTGCTCGCTCCAGGTGACCCAGTGACGTGGACGTACGTGGTGACCAACACCGGCGACGTTGCTCTGATCGACGTCGAAGTTACCGACAGCCAGGGCGAGACCGTGGTCTGCCCATCAGGTGACCACACGATCGCTCTGTTCCTTCCGGGCGACTCGGTGACCTGTACCGCAACCGGCACAGCTGCGGTTGGCGCCTACGAGAACATCGCTGATGTCACGGGTACCCCTGCGCAGCTCGCCGATCCTGCAGCCGACCCGTCCAACCCCGCCAACTACGAGCCAACCGGCCAGGACGATGTGATCGATGATGATCCGTCGCACTACACGGCCTATGACGCTGCGTTGGAGATCGAGAAGGCAACGAATGGCGAAGATGCCGATGTCGTGCCTGGTCCGATCGTGAATCCTGGCGATCCGGTGACGTGGACCTATGCGGTCACGAACCCATCGAACACTCCAGTGATGAATGCCGTGGTCTCTGATGACCAGGGTGTGACCGTCAACTGTGGCAATGGCACGAACACCATCCCGGTGGTCCTGCCTGGCGAAACGGTGACCTGTACGGGTAGCGCTGCTGCGACCGAAGGCCAGTACGAGAACCTCGGTTCCGTGACCGGTACTCCGGCCCTTGAGGATCCGGAGAACCCGGGTACCTATGACCCAATCGATGGCGCTGACCCAGTCGGCGACGACGATCCGTCGCATTACTTCGGTTCCGATCCTTCGATCGACATCGAGAAGGCGACCAACACCGAAGACGCTGACGTCGAAGTCGGTCCGATCCTGGAGCCAGGCGACGTTGTCACCTGGACCTATGTCGTGACCAATGACGGCTTGGTGCCACTTGCTGATGCCACGGTCACCGATGACCAGGGCGAAACCGTCGTCTGTGACATCGATGGCAACGGCGCCTTCGATGACGCAACGGCGACGATCCCACTGTTGCTGCCGGGCGACTCTGTGTCCTGTGAGGCCACTGGCTCGGCAAGCATTGGTCTGTACCGCAACGTTGCTGATGTGTCGGGTACCCCGGTGCAGCTCGACGATCCGGCCGCTGATCCGAGCGATCCGAACAACTACAGCCCGACCGGTCAGGACGACGTCGACGACGACGATCCAAGCCACTACGTGGGTTCGAACGGTTCGGTGCAGCTCGAGAAGTTCACGAACGGCATCGACGCCGATGTCGCTCCTGGACCGATCTTCGACACCGACTCCACGGTGACGTGGACCTACACGGTTCTCAATACCTCGGACACGCCGCTCATCGACCTAGCCGTGACTGACGACATTGTTCCGTTCGTCGACTGTGGCGACGGTTCGAACGTCATCGATCTCTTGCTCCCGGGCGAAACCCATCTCTGTACTGCTGATGGCAGTGCCATCGACGGTGAGTACGCCAACATCGGCGAGGTCGAAGGCACCCCAGCCTTCGAAGATCCTGAAGGTTCGGGCAACTACAACCCGATCCCAGGAGCGGACCCAGTCGGCGACGACGATCCAAGCCACTACACCGGCGCCGATCCATCGATCGCTATCGAAAAGGACACCAACGGCCTCGATGCCGACGACACGTCTGGTCCGATCCTGGCCCCAGGTGACGACGTCACCTGGACCTATGTCGTGACCAACGATGGCGACGTCGCACTTGCCGACGTCACGGTCCTCGACTCACAAGGCGAGGCCGTCGACTGTTCGACCAACCCAGGTGGCTCGGGCAACGTGCTGGCACTTCTGCTGCCAGGCGAATCCGCAACCTGTACGGCAACCGGTAGCGCAATCCTCGGTGCCTACGAGAACGTCGCTGATGTCTCGGGTACCCCGAGCCAGCTCGACGACCCGGCCGCTGACCCGACCGATCCGGCGAACTACTCGCCAACCGGTCAGGACGACGTTGTCGACGATGACCCGTCGCACTACATCGCACATGACGGTGCCGTGTTGATCGAGAAGTCGACCAACGGCGAAGACGCCGACGTGGTCCCAGGACCAATCGTGGACCCAGGCGGCGATGTCATCTGGACCTACGCCGTGACCAACACCTCGGCAACCGTGCTCATCAACGTGATTGTCACTGACGATCAGGGCGAGATCGTCGACTGCGGCAACGGCAGCAACGTGATTGCTGCTCTCCAGCCAGGCGTCACGCACTACTGCGAGGCTACTGGCACCGCAGCCGAGGGTCAGTACATGAACCTCGGTTCGGTCGTCGGTACGCCGGCGATCCCCGACCTCGTCAATGGCGGCTACGCACCGATCCCAGGTGCCGAACCAGCCATCGACGATGACCCGAGCCACTACCTCGGCTCGCTCCCATCGATCGACATCGAGAAGGCCACCAACGGCGACGACGCCGACGTCGAAACGGGACCAATCCTGGTTCCGGGCGACGACGTGACCTGGACCTATGTCGTGACCAACGACGGTGACGTACCGTTGACCGATGCAACCGTGACCGACGACGACCCTGCGGTCAACGTCGACTGCGGTGACGGAACCAACGTGATCGGACTGTTGCTGCCAGGAGCGTCGGTCACCTGTGAAGCAACCGGCACCGCCGAGCTCGGCCAGTACGAGAACGTCGCCGATGTGGTCGGTACGCCAGCACAGCCGTCGAGCCCAACCGCAGGTTGCTGCGATCTCGACGATCCTGCGAGCTGGCCAACCGACCCGGCCGACTTCGAGCCGACCGGCCAGGACGACGTCGTCGCTGACGATCCGTCGCACTACGTCGCACACGACGCATCGATTGCCATCGAGAAGTCCACGAATGGCGAAGACGCCGACGTGGTCCCTGGACCAATCGTGACCCCAGGTGGCGACGTGACCTGGACCTATGCGGTGACCAACACCTCGGACACGACGCTGATCGATGTCGATGTCACCGATGACCAGGGCGTGACCGTGGACTGCGGATTCGGTACCAACCGAATCGACGTCCTCGAGCCAGGCCAGACCGTGACCTGCACTGCGACCGGCGAAGCCACCGAGGGTCAGTACATGAACCTCGGTTCCGTGACCGGTACGCCAGCACTCGAAGATCCGGACAACCCTGGTGAGTACTCGCCGATCCCGGATGCCGAAGACGTCACCGACGAAGACCCATCCCACTACTTGGGTGCAGAACCGTCGGTCGACATCGAAAAGGCCACCAACGGCGACGATGCCGACACGCTGTTCGGTCCAATCGTCGCACCAGGTGATGCCATTACCTGGACGTTCGTGGTGACCAACGACGGCCCCGTGCCACTGGCTGACCTCACCGTTGGCGACGATGACACCACCGTCACCGTCGACTGTGGCGACGGCACCAACGGCATCGAGTTCCTGCTGCCAGGCGCCGCCGCAACGTGTGAAGCGACCGGTACGGCAGGACTCGGCACCTACCGCAACGTTGGCGACGTGACCGGTACGCCGGTCCAGCCGACGAACCCAAGCGACGGCTGCTGCGATCTCGACGATCCCGACAGCTGGCCAACCGACCCGGCCGACTTTGAGCCAACTGGCCAGGACGACGTCGCCGACGATGACCCATCGCACTATGTCGCCAACGACGGCGACATTGTGATCGAGAAGTCGACCAACGGCGAAGACGCAGATCAGGCCCCAGGCCCGATCGTCGACACTGGCTCCGAGGTCGTCTGGGAGTACACCGTCGTCAACACGTCGGCGACGCCGCTCATCGACGTCACGATCAGTGACGATCAGGGCGAAGCCGTCGACTGCGGCTTCGGCGGCTCGACGATTCCGGTTCTCATGCCGGGCGAGACCCATACCTGTACCGCAACGGGCACGGCTGAGCCTGGCGGCTACGCCAACGTCGGCAGTGTCGTTGGTACCCCAGCCGAAGAAGACCCGGAGAACCCGGGAACCTTCGATCCGCTGCCTGGTGTCGATCCCGTCACCGACGAGGACCCAAGCCACTATCTGGGTGCCGATCCGTCGATCGACATCGAGAAGGCAACCAACGGCGATGACGCCGACGTGCCGCTCGGACCAGTGCTGACGCCTGGCTCCGACGTGACCTGGACCTATGTCGTCACCAATGATGGCGAGGTTCCATTGGCCGACGCCACCGTTGGCGACAATGACCCTGCGGTCAGCGTCGACTGTGGTGACGGTACGAACGTCATCGGCCTGCTCCTGCCAGGTGCCAGCGCAACCTGTACCGCTTCCGGCATCGCCGAGATCGGGGCTTACGCCAACATCGGTGACGTGACCGGTACGCCGGTCCAGCCGACGAACCCAACCGACGGTTGCTGTGATCCAAGCGATCC